>JBEISY010000076.1:0-7372 GCA_040375175.1 Chitinophagaceae bacterium | reverse complement strand
TTGTTGATCACTCGTCCATGGGCGCACCGCAGGTGCCGCTGGCCATGAAAAAAATGATCCGCAAAAACTTCGGGGAGCAATTGATTCTGAGTGGCGGATATGATGTACAATCGGCCGAGCTTGATATCTCACCTGCACTGGCAGATATGATCGCTTTCGGCCGGCCCTTTATCAACAATCCTGACCTGGTGGATCGTTTTGCCCATGGCTGGCCCCTGGCTATAACCATACGGGAAGATTTGTTTTATACATCGGGAGAGGAAGGGTATACCGATTATCCTTCATTCCAGGATGCTTTAGTGGAAGCCTGATCGTTGAAGATAAACATCGGATTCAATTCAATTAAGCCTACCTTTTGAAGAGGCTCGCTACTTTCAGCGTGTCTTTAAAAAAGGTTGATGACTTTGCATATCAAGTACATGGTTAGTTTGCGATGCAAGATGGTGGTGAAAGAGGCGTTTAGTCAACTCAAGTTAAACTTTGAAACCGTTAACCTTGGAGTAGTGGATATCAGGGAGGATATTTCCGAGCAAGCACGCGCAGAGCTGAAGAGTTTGTTGCTGGCATCTGGGCTGGAACTGCTTGATGATAAGCGGGCCATACTCATTGAACGCATCAAGAATGTGATCATTCAGATGGTGCATCATGAAGATGATCTTCCAAAGTTGAAGTTTTCTGTTTACCTAAGTGAGAAATTGCACTATGATTACACTTATCTAGCTAATATTTTTTCGGAAACACAGGGAACCACCATCGAGCAATTTATCATTCTTCACAAAATTGAAAAGGTGAAGGAACTGATCATGTACGGGGAACTCAATCTTACTGAGATCGCCTGCAAACTGCATTACAGTGGTGTGGCCCATCTGTCAAACCAATTCAAGAAAGTTACCGGACTTACCCCTACCTATTTCAAGTCCCTCAAGAAGAAAAAGCTGAGCCTTCTGGAGGACCTTTGAATGCTGCAGGCTTTGTATCTTGTAGCTATGAACAAGATCATTAAAATCGATCCTTCAGATAATGTGATTGTAGCGCTCAAAGATCTTGCTGCCGGGGAAGAACTGCAGGTGGAAGGTGGAAGGTTGAAGGTGGAAGAGAGCATTCCCGCAAAGCATAAAGTTTATTTGGCTGACCTGCCCGAGGGCGGGGAGGTGTATATGTATGGTGTGCTGGTTGGTAAAACCACCATGCCCGTGAAAAGGGGCGGGTTGATGTCGACGGCTAATTTGCATCATGCCGCCAGTCCGTATGCATATCGGGGTGTGCAATATCAATGGCAGGCACCGGATGTAAGCAAGTTTGCCAACAGAACTTTCAATGGATACCACAGGCCAGATGGCCGTGTGGGTACTGCAAACTATTGGCTGTTCATCCCCACGGTGTTTTGTGAGAACAGAAATCTGGATGTGATCCGCGAGGCGATGCACAACGAGCTCGGCTATGCGGTAACCGATAAATACAAGCAATATACCCGAGCGCTGCGGGAAGCATTTGAGAATAGGGGGAGTTTGGAGGGGGAGGTTGTAGTGGAGCCTGCACATAGGAACAGGTTGTTCGCCAACGTGGATGGGATTAAGTTTCTGAACCATCAGGGTGGATGTGGTGGCACGAGGCAGGACTCTGCATTGCTGGAAAAATTACTTGTGGCCTATGCAGACCATCCCAATGTGGGTGGGATCACCGTGCTCAGTCTGGGTTGCCAGCACCTGCAGTTGACGCCTTTTTTAGACGCCATCAAACAACGTAATCCATCGTTCCAAAAACCCATCTACGTCTTTGAACAACAGGGATCCACCAGTGAAGAGGACCTTGTGAAACAAGCCATTGCACAAACATTTCAGGGATTGATTGAGATAAACAAAATGGAGCGGCAACCTGCTTCACTGGATAAATTAACCGTTGGCGTGAAATGTGGCGGCAGCGATGGTTTCAGCGGCATCTCTGCAAATCCGGCGGTTGGTTGTTTCTCCGATATGTTGGTAGCCTTGGGCGGTAAGATCCTGCTTGCAGAGTTTCCCGAGTTGTGCGGTGCTGAACAGGAATTGATTGATCGGTCCGTGACTCAACCCGTTGCGGAAAAATTCATTCGATTGATGAGTGAGTACAGTGCCGAGGCAGAGCGTGTTGGTTCCGGATTTCATATGAACCCATCGCCTGGAAATATCAGGGATGGATTGATCACCGATGCCATCAAGAGTGCGGGTGCCTGCAAGAAAGGAGGTACGTCGCCGGTGGTGGATGTGCTGGATTACACAGAGCCTGCCATTAAGCCTGGTCTTAGCCTCGTTTGTACACCGGGCAATGATGTGGAAGCCACTACCGGTAAAGCCGCATCAGGCGCAACGCTGATCCTGTTCACCACGGGTCTTGGAACGCCTACAGGAAATCCTGTTTGTCCAACCATCAAACTCGCCACCAATTCCAAACTTGCGCAAAGGATGAAAGACATTATTGATATCGATTGCGGACCGATCATTGAAGGCGGAAAAACCATTGCACAGATGGGCGAGGAGATCATGGAATACTGCATCCGCGCCGCCAGTGGCGATGTGATCCCGAAAGCGGTGCAGTTGAACCAGGATGATTTTATACCGTGGAAGCGGGGGGTGTCTTTGTAGGGTGAGGGTTTAGGGGGAGGGTTTAGGCTAGGTCCTAGTCTAAACCCTCCCCCTAAACCCTCACCCTAATTTTGTATCTCAATAATTCGGTCATTCCCCCCTCCATTACTCGTACAGATATACACTCTTCCGGCAGGAGAGATACAGATGTCCCTGAGACGGCCCCAGTTGCCGCGGTAAAATTGTGTGACAGATTCAACGGCTGTACCGGCACTGTTTAATTTCAGTTGATACAAGGTTGCATCTTTCAATGTGGTCATCAGGATGGAGTTGCTCCACGATGCAATTCTGCTGTTGTTGTAGTAATCCATTCCAGCAGTAGCAACCGTAAAACCGCCTGAACTCCAGATCGGTTGAGCAATATTGTTAGTAGTGCAGAAACTCGTTTCACTGCCATCGCAGGGTCCGTTCACATTGGGCCAGCCATAATTACGTCCTTTCTCGATCAGGTTCAATTCGTCCTCAATACTGGGTCCATGTTCTGAAGTATAGATCCGGCCGTTGACCACAACCAAACCTTGCGCATTGCGATGGCCAAGGCTCCAGACCGGATTATTGGCGATCGGATTGTCGGCAGGAATAGTACCGTCAAGATTGATCCGCAGCAATTTCCCCGCGAGTGAATTCATGTTTTGCGGAAGCGACGTATTGGCGGCATCACCTGTAGTGATCAGCAATTTATTATCTTCGGTTATCCATAACCGTGAGCCATTGTGGATATTGGCCGCTGGAATATTATCCAAAACAGTGAACGGATCAGATAACGCATTGTTCCGGAACGTGAAACGTACTACTTTTTCCATATAGGTACCTGATTTCTGGTAATTGTACACAGCGTAGACGTAACCGTTGGTCAGGAAGTCTGGATGATGTACCATCCCCAGCAGTCCGCCTTCGCCCTGTGACACCACGTCACTAAGCGTTGTGGTGAATACAGTGGTGCCATCCAACGGATTGACCTTACTGATCCTTCCCCCTCTTTCAGTCATCCAGATATGATCATCCTTGCCCCACAGAATTTCCCAGGGAAAACTCAATCCGGTCTTCACGGTTCTGAGGTTCACAGTGGGCCAGGGGTTAGGATCCGGTGGTGGAACCGTTGGGTTGTCTTCTTCCTTCTTGCAGGCAATCAGGCTGACGATCAGTAGAATAGCGATAAAGTTTCTCATATGGATATTTGAACAACCGGGTGGTTCAAATAGTTTGCCAAATGCGTGAAGCGCGCTATTAGCTAATAGCTACTAGCTATTAGCGTTGCCGCATCTTGCACCTCCTGGTTGGTAATGGTATGCTGCCTACCCGGATAAAGCTTCACATGAACCGCTGCACCCATGGATTTGAGTATGGCTTCGCTTTCATGCACCCTGGTCACCGGAACATGCGGATCGGGATCACCTGAACTGATCAATATCGGCGTGCCGGCAAAATCACCCTGGTAGTTTTTGGGATCGATGGTTTCGCCGATCAGGCCGCCCGTGAAAGCAATGACACCACCATAGCGCTGCGCTTTGCGGGCTGCGGATTCAAGTGTGAGGCAGGCACCCTGTGAGAACCCAGCGAGATAGAGATGTTCTGCGGGTATCCCACTATTGATCACCTCATCGATCAAACCATGCACCGTATCAATGGCAGAGCTTAGCCAGGGCTCATTCGCAGATGCCGGTGCCATAAAACTATATGGATACCAGGTGTTGTTGGTGGCTTGTGGAGCCAGGATCGCGAAGTCCTGCAAGGGAAGATATTCCTGCATATCCACCATCCCTCGCGCATCACCGCCTCTTCCATGAATGAGGATGATCGCCTTCTTCGCTTCTTCGATCCGAAGACCCGCTTCCAATATATTTCGTTTGTGCATTACCGGTAGTTTTGCCAGTTGATCTCAATGGGTTTCAGTCCCTGTTCAATTTCCGCGCGATTTGGCTCCTGCCAGTCGGGGAGTTTCAATGCCTCGCCGAGGTGGGCAGCCTCTTCATCAATCGCAAATCCCGGCGGATTGGTGGCCACTTCAAAGAGGATGCCACCCGGCTCCCGAAAATAGATGCTGTGGAAGTATTGTCTGTCCAGCACAGGAGTCACATTTACTTTTACATGCAATAGTTTCCGCTGCATTTGTACGATGGTATCGTCATCATTCGTGCTGAAAGCAACGTGATGTACGGTCCCAGATCCTTGCAGACCTCGCGATCTCTCCGACTCACAAACAATATCTACCAGGTCGCCGATCTTTCCACTGGCAGAGTAACGGAAACGGTTACCCGCTTCTTCGATCTTCTGGTGATCCATATAAGTGGAAAGCAGTCCGGCCGTTTTTTCATAGCCATCTTCAGAAAGGGTTACACTATGAAATCCACGGATGCTATACTTCTCTTCCACGTTGCCATAGGTGAAACCAGGCCTGGTATCCTTGTTGTTCTCAATGAGCTCAATGCCCAGTCCGTCCTGATCCTCAAAATAGATGAAGGCCTCACTGAATCTTTCCTGCGGCTGCTGGAACGGAACATTGAATTTTTTCAATCGCTCCATCCAATAGCCCAGCGATCCCTCGGGAATAGAAAAGGCCGTGGTGGTCAGCTGGCCCTTGCCATGCCGGCCTTTCACCAGATAACCATAAGGGAAGAAGGTGAGTATAGTGCCCGGCGCCCCGATCTCATTGCCATAATAGAAATGATATACATCCGGTGCATCAAAGTTGACTGTCTTTTTCACCAACCGCAAACCCAGAATACCTGCATAGAAATTAACATTCTGCTGCGGATCATTGGCCATGGCGGTGACGTGGTGGAGGCCGTTAATCAATTGCATAATTCAAATATTGAATTACAAAGGTACTGCGGGGTTGTTCGGTGGGGAAGGGTGATTTCAGGGGGAGCGTGGTATATTTAAAGGGAGAACATAACGGGAGACGTGCGAAGCGGCCGCTCTTCGCACTTCTCCCTTTATCTTCTCCCTTTACATCAGATCTTCCCATTTTTGATTTCCTCCACAACTCCCGGATCCAAAAGTGTAGTAGTATCACCCAGATTTTCTGTTTCGCCTTCAGCAATCTTGCGGAGGATGCGGCGCATGATCTTACCACTTCTCGTTTTAGGCAGGCCACTCACAAATTGAATTTTGTCCGGCTTGGCAATGGGACCAATAATTCGACTAACCGTTAACGTGATGTCCTGCCGTGCAAGGCCTTCATCACCATGCGTGCCGGTATAGATCACAAAGGCATAAATACCCTGTCCTTTTATATCGTGCGGATAGCCCACCACAGCGCTTTCCACTACGCCGGCATGCATATTGATGGCGTTCTCAACTTCAGCCGTTCCAATACGGTGACCGCTTACATTGAGTACATCGTCAACCCTGCCGGTGATCCGGTAATAGCCGTTCTCATCGCGGTGACAACCATCGCCCGTAAAATAATATCCTGGGTAGGTCGCGAAATAATTTGTCTTACATCTTTCATGATCCCCATAGGTGGTTCGTAAGATGGATGGCCAGGGAAAACGCATGCAGAGGTTCCCACTCACGTTATTGCCTTCGATCTCTTTACCGTTTTCATCCAGCAACACCGGCTGTACGCCTGGCATGGGTAGGGTGGCATAGGTAGCTTTCGATGGCGTCACACCAGCCATATTGGAGATCAGGCACCCGCCCGTTTCGGTCTGCCACCAGGTATCTACGATGGGGCATTTGCCTTTGCCGATGTTTTCATCATACCAGTTCCAGGCTTCTTCATTGATCGGTTCACCCACCGTTCCCAACACCTTCAATGAATCCAAATGCTTGCCATGCACCGGACCCAGACCAAAGCCCATCAGGCTACGGATAGCCGTAGGCGCTGTATACAAAATATTGACTTTGTATTTATCGACGATCTCCCAGAACCTTCCCGCATCCGGCCAGGTAGGCACGCCTTCAAACATCAGTGTGGTTGCGCCCGCACTCAATGGACCATATACGATATAACTATGACCCGTGATCCAGCCGATGTCTGCCGTACAAAAATGGATATCACCCGGCGTGTATTGAAACACATTCACAAAAGTGTAGTTGGTATACACCATGTATCCCGCACAACTGTGCACCACGCCTTTGGGTTTGCCTGTTGAGCCTGAAGTATATAAGATGAACAAAGGATCTTCCGCATCCATCTCTTCTGCAGGAAAATCAGGGTTGCCATGGGTTTCCACTTTCTTGATCTCATCTTCCCACCATACATCCCTGCCCTTGATCATGGATACCGGGGTACGCGTACGCGTGAGTACGATGCATTTTTTCACGAACCTGCACTGCACCAACGCGTCATCGATCACACTCTTCAATGGGATTTCTTTGTTACCTCGGAAAGCTCCATCACAAGTCACTACAAATTCTGCATTGGCATCCCACAACCGGTCTGCAATGCTTTGCGCACTGAATCCTCCGAAGATCACGGAATGAATGGCGCCCATCCTTGCACAGGCCAGCACAGCAATCGCCAGCTCAGGCACCATGCCCATATAAATACAGACGCGGTCGCCTTTTTTGACGCCGTTATTTTTAAGCACATTACAAAACTGCACCACCTTGGTATGCAGTTCCCGATAGGTGAGGATTCGATGGTGTTCCTCCGGATCATTCGGCTCCCAGATGATCGCCGGCTTATTCCCCATCATCCCGAGATGCCTGTCCAGGCAGTTCTCCGTGATGTTCAACTTGCCTCCCTGGAACCACTTTACATTGTAATCTTTAAAATCCCATTCCAGCAATTTATCCCAGCGCTT
>JBEISY010000046.1:0-9111 GCA_040375175.1 Chitinophagaceae bacterium | reverse complement strand
GGACAAATCGATCCGCTTTCACTGGCTGCACGCGCCCAAGAATGAATACTTTGAATTCAGGATTGAAAAGGCGGAAGTCTCTAACCAGACCATTCTGCTGATCAAAGACTTTGCCGAGAAGAAAGATCTCGCAGACCAGAAACGCCTTTGGGATTTCCAGGTGAATGACCTGTTTCACCGCTTGGGTAACTAAGGTGAGTGTTTAGGGGGAGGGTTTAGGGGGAGTGTTTAGGGGGAGTGTTTAGGGGGAGTGTTTAGGAGGAGATTCAGCGTGTTGTAAGATTCTACCAGATCCTCACCTAAATCATCCTTTTCCAAAGGAAACTTTTTGCCAATTTTTAAAAATGGATGTTTGTCGATGTGTTCCCGGAATGCCTCGGCATCCATGCTATTGATCGGCTTCCAGAAAGGCTCCACCATTGCATGCTCCCACTCATCGGCTGTATCAGCTACCCAGTAACCATTCTGTAATTTTTCAAGCTCTTTCTCCACTCGCCCTATATACTCACCCTGATACCTGCCCTTCAAATGCAAGATCACACTGATATAATTTCCCCACCAGAAATGGGTGCGCACCGCCATCACATGCTCACTGCTGAACAAGCGCGGAAAGTCCAGCATCACAAATGGCAACCCGCGGTAATTCTCGCCCCTGGCGATCTTTGGCGATGCCAGCTCCGTTCCTTCTGGCCAGGGCAAGGCACGAAGTTCATCCGCCATCGCCCCAAACAGGGAATAAACTTTTTCGATGATCCTGTTCTTTGTTAAAATAATACCGGGATCAATAACAAGCCTTCGTTCCTCTGCCGAAAGCCCTAATTTCGCGTTTTGCATGAAGTAAAGTTACCAAACCATCGTGTTAAAGAAACTAGACAAACTCATTCTTAAAGCTTTTACCGGGCCATTTGTGGCTACGTTCTTTATCCTGCTGTTTGTCCTCGTCATGCAGTTCTTCTGGAAATACATTGATGACCTGGTGGGCAAGGGCCTTGATTTCCTTACCGTACTTGAACTCACCGGATATGTCACCATCAACACGGTACCTCTCGCTCTTCCGCTCGCCGTACTCATCTCTTCCATCATGACTTTCGGCAATCTCGGCGAAACCTACGAACTGGTAGCCATCAAGTCTTCAGGGATTCCGCTGCTCCGCTTTATGCGACCGCTGATGGTAGTGTCTGCGATCATTTGTTTATTCGCTTTTTTCCTGGCCAACTACATGGTGCCGCGGGCCAACCTGAAGTTCTACACCATGCTCTACGATATCCGCGTGGCAAAACCCGCCTTCGATATCAAAGAAGGGATCTTCTATGATAAACTTCCCAACTACGCCATCAAAGTGGGCAGGAAAGATAAGGATGGCACCGGCATCTATGATGTGATCATTTATGAAAATGATTACAAGATGCAGGACAATATCATCACTGCCGAAAAGGGAAAGATGAGCATCAGTCCGGATAAAAAATTCCTCGAATTCTACCTTGAAAATGGCTGGCGTTATGTGGAGCGGGGACCCTACAATTCCGTGCAAACAGACTATATGCTCATCGGATTCAGTTCTTACAAAAAAGTATTTGACCTCAGCAGCTTCAAGGTGATTAAAACGCCAGACAGCCTTTTCAAGAACAACTTGATGATGTTGAACGTGTTCCAGTTGAATAAAGCTTCTGACTCCATCAAAAAAGATATCCGCACCACCGTTCCGGACCGCGTATCACGTGAAGTGCTGAATTACCTGGGCAGCGGAACCTATCTGGACAGTGGTTGGACAGCTGGCAAAGTCAGCCTGCCGGCCAATGTAAAATCCTATCGCGATCTCCTACCAGACAGTGCCCTCACCACAACCTACTCAAGGCTCAATGAAAAATCGAGCCTCATGAAATCCGGGCTAGACATCATCATGGAGGACCTTAAAAAAAGACGCGAGGTCCTTTGGGCCAACCAGGTGGAATGGCATAAAAAATTTACGCTCTCACTGGCTTGCCTGGTACTGTTCATGATCGGTGCGCCGCTCGGTTCCATCATCCGCAAAGGCGGACTTGGTATGCCGCTCGTCATTGCAGTGATCTTTTTCCTGATCTTCCACCTCCTCACTATGTTTGGTGAAAAGCTGGCCAAGAAAGGAGGACTCACACCTTTTGAAGGCGTTTGGCTGTCTACATTCGTGTTGGTGCCCGTAGGTCTTTTTCTGACCTACAAGGCCATGCATGATTCACAACTCTTCAACCAGGAATATTACCATAGATTTTTCAGAAAAGTGAAAACCTACCTGCGTCCTTCAAAAGCTTAATGTTACATTTAGGTAACAATTGAAGGATATGAAAAGAAGGAAGTTTATTGCCGATGTTACCAAAGCCGGCATGCTGGTGACTGCTGTTAGCGCCACCTCTGCAGTGATGGCCAGGGATTCGAAGACCATGCATTATACCATCGGCCTGGATCAGTCCCCGCTGCCTTATGATTTTGCAGCGCTGGAACCCAACATAGATGCCAGAACCATGGAGATCCACTATACCAAACATGCTGCGGCCTATGCCACCAACCTAAAAGATGCGGTAAAGGCAGAAAATGTGGATCCTTCAACACCCGTGGAAAAAATCCTCGCCAACATTTCCAAATACTCCGCCAAGATGCGCAACAACGGCGGCGGACATTTTAACCACGAAATGTTCTGGAAATGCATGAAGGCTAACGGTGGCGGTCAACCGACGGGCGCACTGCTCGCAGCGATCATTTCAACCTTCGGTTCTTTCGACGCATTTAAAACCCAGTTTTCAGACGCAGCCAAAACACGCTTCGGTAGTGGTTGGGCTTGGTTATATGTGGACGGACAGAAAAAGCTGAAGATCGGCTCATCGCCCAACCAGGACAATCCATTGATGGATGTTTCAGAGATCAAAGGCATTCCGGTGCTGGGCCTCGATGTATGGGAGCATGCTTACTACCTTAAATACCAGAATAAACGGGCAGATTATGTGGAGGCATGGTGGAAACTGGTGAATTGGGACCAGGTATCCCTCTACTACCAACAGGCAGTCAAATGACAAACATCAGGATCATTCTTTTCTTGCTGACCGGAACACTGTTTTTCTTTCTGGCTCTTCGGTTTCAGGGCATACAACTACTAACACCAGCATCGCCGGCAGGTATCGTTTCGTTTGAACTTGCGGGCAATGCCCAAGAAACAACGCAAATGCTGGATGCCTGGAAACTGCAGTCCGCAATGGGTTCTGTAAGAATGAATATCCTGATAGACTTTCTTTTTATCCCCTTCTATGCCTTATTGTTTTACACCCTGTGTGGAAGTATATCAGTCAGGCATCATGGGAAGGCGGCTTCCCTCGGTGTGCTGCTGGCCTTCTTTTCCATGATTGCCGCGCTGTTTGATGTACTGGAAAACCTGCTGATGTTGGCGGCAACATATGGCTACTACAATCAATTCACTGCAGTACTGACGGCTTTTTTTGCAGCGGCAAAATTTTCCTTGCTTGCATTATCGTTGTTGTATGTTGTTTTGCTTGGCCTGCCGCTGCTGATCAAAAAGATCACCGGCGCGTCCAGGCAGTTGCCCCCACCTGCTTTGTAAAAACCGGTTGTCAATTTTTTCCCGCTTTAACAAACGTGCTAACAAATCGCCACTTATATTTGCATTCGATTGCTAGTCATCATCAGCCTTTGTTAGTCTGACTACCCTATGTGTGGAAGGTTCTAACAAAGGCTGAGCCTATTATAGGGGGAGTGTTTAGCCTGAACCCTCACTAAACACTCCCCCTTAACACTCCCCCTAATTTTCAATATCTTTACAGTCACAACAATCTAACTATGCACGTCTGGAAAGATTACCAGGAAAAGAATAAAGACAGGTTTCTTGATGAACTTCTGGCCCTGCTCAGGATCCCCTCCGTGAGCGCGAGGAGCGAGCACAAAGCTGATATGGTCAAATGCGCCGAAGCCGTTAAGCAAAGCCTGCTTGAGGCGGGTGCAGACATGGCCGAGATTATTCCAACCGAAGGTCATCCCATCGTATATGGCGAGAAGATCATCGATCCCAACTTACCCACCGTACTCGTTTACGGGCACTATGACGTGCAGCCGGCCGATCCGCTTGATCTCTGGAAAAGCGGTCCTTTTGATCCTGTAATCAAAGACGGTAAGATCTATGCAAGAGGTGCCTGTGACGACAAAGGGCAGTTTTACATGCATGTAAAGGCTCTTGAGATTATGGTAAAAAGCAAGACCTTGATGACCAATATCAAGTTTTGCATTGAAGGCGAAGAAGAAGTAGGATCACCCAACCTCGGGAAGTTCCTCTCCGCAAACAGGGAGCAACTTAAGACCGATGTTATTCTCATTAGCGATACATCCATGCTGAGTATGGAGAATCCCTCTATCGATACTGGCGTTCGCGGACTCAGCTATATTGAAGTGGAAGTAACAGGTCCGGATCGCGATTTGCATAGCGGAGTATATGGCGGAGCCGTAGCTAACCCCATCACCATTCTGGCTAAGATGATCGCCTCCTGCCATGATGAAAACAACCATATCACCATCCCCGGATTTTATGAAGATGTAGTGGAAGCCACACCTGAAGAGCGTAAAAAACTGGCTGCTGCTCCATTTGATGAATCGGCATACAAAGCAGACCTTGGCGTGAATGCTCTGTGGGGTGAGAAAGGATATACCACCAACGAAAGAACAGGTATCCGGCCCACACTTGAATTGAATGGTATCTGGGGCGGATATACCAGCGAAGGATCTAAAACGGTGCTGCCGTCAAAAGCCACAGCGAAGATCTCTGCAAGACTTGTCCCCAACCAGCAATCTGGCAAGATCACAAAATTATTGATGGAGCATTTTACCAAGATTGCACCTGCAGGCGTCACCGTGAAAGTTATGGAACACCATGGCGGCGAGCCTTACATGACGCCCATCGATTCCAATGCATACAAAGCGGCAGCTGCTGCCATCAAAGATACCTTTGGCAAGGAACCCATTCCCGTCCGCGGCGGTGGCTCCATTCCCATCTGCGCTTTGTTTGAAAAAGAACTGGGCGTGAAGATCGTATTCATGGGATTTGGACTGGATAGTGATAATCTCCATTCTCCTAATGAGAAATACGATCTCTTCAATTTTTACAAAGGCATTGAGACCATACCGCACTTTCACAAGCATTTTGCGGAAATGCAGAAACATTAGTTTGGCAATCTATCATACAGACATACAGTAATACAGGCAATCAGATGTTGGAATACCGGAATTCCGAAATCCAGGATACCACTCCTGAATGCTAGTATTACTGTATTACTGTATTCCAGTATTCCAATCTAGCGTCCTCCCGGAGGACAGTGCATCTTAAGATAATTCGTATACAATGTTTGCAAATGAACCAAGGTGCCTTCGCCTTCACTAATGGAATGTGTCCTGTTGGGATAAGGCATGAACTGAAACTGTTTATTGTATTTGATCAGCTCATTCAGCAACAGCTCGGCATTCTGGTAATGCACATTGTCATCTGCAGTGCCGTGGATATAGAGCAGGTTACCACGCAGATTTTTTGCATAGGTGATTGGTGACCCTTTGATATAGTCTTCCCGCGTTTCCGCAGGCGGGCCCATATATCGCTCCTGATAAATATTATCGTAGGTAAGTTGATTCCCAACCGCTGCTATGGAAATACCGGTCTTATAGATCTCAGGATATTGAAACATCAGGTTGAGGGTTGCTGACCCACCACCACTCCAGCCCCAGACAGCAACGCGCGAAGTATCAACATAGGGAAGCTTAAACAATTCCTTTGCCGCCATCGCCTGGTCACGGATATTCACCAATCCTATTTTCCGATACACCGACTTGCGCCAGTCCCTGCCCTTTGGAACCGGTGTGCCACGGTTATCAATACTCACATAGATATATCCATCGGCCATCATATCTCCATTGTATAAAAAATTGTCCGCCGCGCCGAAACTGTTCTTTACAGTCTGCCCCCACGGTTCCGTATACACGTAAAAAACGATGGGATACTTTTTCCCGGGATCCATCTGCCGGGGCTTTCGCATCCAGCCATCCATCTCCACGCCATCAGCCGTTTTTACAGTGAAGAATTTGAGATCAGACTGCGTGCTGTCTGTACGTTTCAGTGCATCATCTACGCGATTGTTTCCACCAACGCCCTTGTGATCCGGCAGGGATATGAATTCATTCACCGGAGGTGTGTAATAATTCGAGAAACTATGGTAGGCAAACAATCCACCCGGTGAAACCTTGTACTTGTGAGAACCATACTGATTGGCCGGACTGATCCGCTCTACGGTTTTTCCATCCAGCGTTGCGCTGTACAGGTAAAGGGATGTGGCGTCTTGCGGGGAAGCGAGAAAATAAACCTTGTTGTTCCGCTCATCCACATTCACAATATCCATCACGTCAAAATTCCCAGTCGTGATAAGTTGCTCTTTCCCATCCAGACCTACTTTGTATAAATGCCTCCAACCGTCTTTCTCCGTACTCCAAAGAAAGGCATTGCCATTGCTGAACCAATCCCATCCTCCATCAGCATAATCCTGGTCCCATGCGGCAAGAATATCAACCCATGCTGCATCTTTCTCCTGGTAGATGTTGCGCGCCGCGCCTGTAGCAGCATCGCAGGTATACAAAGTAGATACCTGTTGCTTGCGATCCAACTGCTGTGCAATCACACCCGTTCCATTCTTCATCCACTCCATCCGCACCAGATAATGCTTATCAGCCTCACCAGGAATATTTATCCAGTCTGTTTTTGCCGTGGCAATATCCACCACACCTATCCTGACCTTTGAAATGGGTTGCCCTACTTTCGGATATTCAACTGGAATGATAACAGGGTAAATGGAATCCGTATTATTGATCATATAGTAATCCCTCGTTCCCGTAGCATTTACCTGCCAATAGGCAATACGTCTGCTGTCAGGACTCCATCGAAATCCATCCCTGCAAAAAAACTCTTCCTCATATACCCAATCGAATGTTCCATTGATCATTTTGTCTTTGCCATCAGCGGTTAGTGCTTTTACTACGCCAGTCGCCAGGTCTTCCACATAGATATTCTTCATGCTCACAAATGCCGCCTTCTTGCCATCCGGAGAAAACTTGGCAAACATCAGGCTTTGCGACGGCCTGCCTTTTCCGAGTTGTTGGAGTGTTTTACCTGCAAAAGAATACACCCAATAATCACCTCGGGTATTGTATCGCCACACTCTGGCAGAATTTGTGAACAGCATCACCTGTGTACCATCGTCACTGAATTGATAAGATTCAACATCCAGTGATTTACCATCCACTTTCAGTTGTTCCCTGCCCAACAGGGTTTCCTCCCGGTCATTCCCCACCTGCATACGAACAATGCTTCCACTCTTCAGGAATGTAAACCCTTTCCCATCATTGGTCCAATAAATATCGCTGCTGCGCTGCCCTGCTGCGTTAAAACCCATCGAGAGTATAAAAACAACTAACCATATCCGTTGTCCCATGTTGCTGTTGATTTGACCCAAAGTAAAGAAAACTTTATATTCGGCATCTAACACAAAAACGGATTCCCATGCGTCAACTGCGCCTTTTTCTCCTCATCCTCGCCGGCCTTCCATTCATCGTAAATGCCCAGAATGGTACCGAACTGATCAAGCTAAGCGATCTCTTGAAAGTGAAGCAGGCCAGCAGTATCACGCTGACCGATGATGGGAAAAAACTCGCCTTTGTGGTGACCAATATCCAGAAAGACGACCGCACGGGTGAAGAAGATCAATACTTTTCACAAATATGGATGGCACAGACGGACCTGCCAGGTTCAGCAAGGCAGATCACCTGGGCCAAAGAATCTTCTGCGCAACCTGCATGGAGTCCCGATGGAAAGACCCTCGCGTTTGTGCGGATTGTCAATGAAAGACCGCAGATCTTCCTGCTTGGACTTGATGGCGGAGAGGCCATGCAGCTGACGAAGATCAAATCCGGTGCATCCAACCCGGTATGGAGCCCCGATGGCAAACAAATTGCTTTTACCACTTCCTTCAATGCCAAAGAATATGCAAACGACAGCACCCTGAATCCAGGCAAGTCAGGCGCTCCGTTCCCACTGGAAAAACCAGGACTTGGCAATGATGCCTTACTGGCAAACGGCGCCAAAGCCGATCCAGACGGAAACATGGATCAGATCAGGGCATGGCTGGCCAAAAATGAGGCCGATAAAAAAGCTAAGGTGATCAACCGCCTGCAGTTTCAGGGCGAGGCCAGCACCAGCGGAGAGTGGAGCATTTCGCATGTATACATCACGGACATCACCCCAGAGAGCAAAGCCGTGCCGGTAACCAAAGGATTTTTCTCATTCAGCAATCCGCAGTTCATCTCGCCATCATTGATGATGGTACAAGCCAACCTGGACTCTTTTAATACCCCTGATAAATCTCAGGAACAGGCCATCTATACTGTAAATACCAACGGCTCAAACCTCACCAAATTAACCGGTGCAAAAGACGCAAGGCATTTCAATGGCGCCTTGTCTAACAACAAAAAATTCCTGGCCTATCTGAAGGGCCGTGCGCAGTTCAATACTACGCCCGGTCTTGTCATCATGTCTATGGACGGCAAACAGCCTCCCGTCGAAATCAATATTGACCGAAACAAATCAGATATGGTCTGGGGCAAGGGTGATAAGTACCTCTATGTGTCAACCCCATCCAATGGTGGAACCGTTATTCAACGCATAGATCCGCTCACAAAGCAGGTAACGGTAATGGGTAGCCTAAATGAAGGCATCAGCAGTTTTGATATCAAGGAAGATAAAATCGCCTTCGTTAAGATATCGGTAGAAAGTCCTTATGAAGTGTATGCAGGTGATGCGGCCATGAAAAATGTGAAGGTGATCACCGAGCTGAACAGCAGCTGGCTGAAATCTAAAAAACTGGTTGTGCCGGAGAAACATGTTTTCACAAAGAACGCAGGCCAGGAAGTGGAGTATTGGGTAATGAAACCTGCTAACTATACACCCGGCAAAAAGTATCCGCTGCTGCTGGAGATCCACGGCGGTCCTTCTGCTATGTGGGGACCCGGCGAAAGTTCCATGTGGCATGAGTTTCAATTCTTCTG
>JBEISY010000007.1:0-16928 GCA_040375175.1 Chitinophagaceae bacterium | reverse complement strand
TGGATCAAAAGAATTAAGGAATTACTGGATGAATTGAAGGAATATCAGAAAGCTGGAGAGTATATTAAAGTGGCTGTAAAGAACCCGGAAAGAGTAGCTCCCATGTAAATTAGAGATGTAAAAGTTTTGGAGACCATTAAAGAAGGTAAATCAATCTATAAATAATGAACAATAAAAAATATGAAATTTAAAAAGTTAAGCCTTATTGTGGGCATTACTTTGGCTATTGCTGCATGCAATGATGCTAATCAAAAAAATGCATCAAAAACTGACGTTAACCATGCCACCATTTACTATGGCGGCGACATCATCACTATGGAAGGGGATAGTGCGCAATATGCAGAGGCTGTGGTGGTGAAAGATGGTAAGATTGTCTTTGTGGGTGGGAAAGACGATGCTATGAAACAGGCAGGGGAAGGCCATCAGATGGTTGATCTTCAGGGCAAGACGCTCCTGCCATCCTTCATTGATGCGCACGGGCATTATATTAGTTCACTCACGGTAGCCAACCAGTGTAATGTATATCCGCCACCCAACGGTCCGGGCAACAGTCCGGATGCAATTGTGGCAGCCTTGAAGAAATTTGCGGCGGATAAGAATGTTCCGAAAGGAGAGATGATACAAGCCTATGGGTATGACGAAAATATGATGCCCAAGGACAACCAGTTGAACAGAGATCACCTGGATGCTGCATTTCCTGACAATCCAGTCATTGTGGGTCATGTGTCCATGCACGGTGCGGTATTGAATTCCGTGGCATTAAAGAAGTTTGGCTATGATGCAAACTATGTGACACCTCCGGGTGGTGTTGTTGTACGGAAGCCTGGAACCAAGGAGCCTTATGGCCTCATTATGGAGACGGCCTATCTGCCGGTATATGCGGCACTTCCGAAACCAACGGAAGCGCAGGAAGCGGAATGGAGCAAGGCGGGGCAGCTCATGTATGCTGCTGCGGGGATTACCCTGGCGCATGAAGGGGCTAGCCATATTGCAGACATCGATGTGATCAAAAGGGTAACCGATGCTGGCGGCAACATTATTGATGTGGTTGTATTTCCTTTTATGACAGATCTGGATACCATCGTTAAAAAATATCCTGTCAGTAGCTGGGGCAAGTTTGATAAACACCTGAAGATCGGCGGGGTGAAGATCACGGCCGATGGATCCCCTCAGGGTAAGACAGCCTACTTCAGCACACCGTATCTGACAGGGGGTCCTGGTGGTGAAAAGAATTGGAAAGGAGAACCAACCATGCCACAGGCTGAGCTGGACAAACTCGTGAAGCTGGTGTATGGCTGGAAGGTGCCTCTCATCATCCATACCAACGGTGATGCTACCATTGACATGTTCATCAAGGCCTATAGAAATGCGCGCGGCGCAGACAGCACCACGCCCTGGAACGTAACCACTATTCACACCCAGTTTGTGCGCAAAGACCAGCTGCCGTTTTTTGTGGCCAATCATGTGCGGCCATCATTCTATACAGAACATACTTTTTACTTTTCGGATGCGCACAGAAAAAACAGGGGTGAGAAGCAGGCTGCGTATTTGAGTCCAATGAAAGACGCGATCAAGATGGGCCTGCATCCCACCAACCATACAGATTTTTATGTGGCGCCACTGGATCAGCTGTTCATGATGTGGACGGCGGTGAACAGGCCCACGCGTAGCGGCGGTGTGCTGGGGGCCGAGCAGCGCGTTACACCATACGAAGCGTTGAAAAGCCAGACCATCTGGGCCGCGGAGCAGTATGATGAGCAGGAAAATAGAGGTACACTGAAGGCGGGGAAACTCGCAGACTTGGTGATACTCGATAAAAATCCATTGAAGGTGCAGCCGATGATGCTGAAAGATATCAGGGTCATGCAGACCATTAAGGAAGGTACTATGGTGTATACCCGTCAATAACGATAACCTTGTTTCGTATTTACATTCCTTTACAAAGCGGAGTTGTGAATGCGTAATGTCCACCGTAATTTGCTCACATGAAAAAGAGTTTCTTCATCGTATTTCTGGCACTAGGCATAGGAGCCTATGCTCAGGAGGCAGAACATGCAAAGCCGGGTGCGGAGCATGAACATAGCATGAAAGGCGCATCCAGGCTAACGCTTGGTCTGGGCCACACACATATTTCTGAGGGGCAAGTGGATGGGAAAACGCAGTGGCTGGTTGCAGCTTCCTGGAGTGTGAACTATGACTATTGGCTTTCCAATAAATGGGCGGTAGGTCTACAGACGGATCTGATCCTGGAGGATTTTCTTATCGAGGATGCTGATAAAGAGATCATCGAACGGAAGCGCCCCCTCGCCGTGGTACCTGTTGGCATCTACAAACCCGGAAAGCATTTCAGCTTCCTGGCCGGCGCCGGTATTGAAATTGCAGAAGGGAAAAACCTTGGCCTCACCCGATTGGGCATTGAGTATGGCGCCCATATTCCCAAGAATTGGGAGATCGGGGTAGCCCTGGTTTGGGATAATAAATGGAACTATTACAACTCCTGGGGCATGGCTTTTACCATCAGTAAGATCTGGCCGAAGAAGCATCGTTAGATCGCAGGTTCTCCAAACCTTTAGTTGTTTGGGTCTAAGTAGTTGGATGAACCATAGACAATAGTTCTGAATTTGTTGGCAGGTCGCGCAAAGGCGTTTTTGAATTTACCAACTTGATCCGGAATGATAAAACGCGTTTATATGGAAGTTGGAAAGCGTGTTTTGTAATGTTGCATCAGCAGTAGTCGCTTCAGATACAATATCACTGAATGCTTTCAATATAATGAATGACATAAAAAAGGTGGAAGCTTCAAACTTCCACCTTCTTTCTTTAAACTTGAATTTGCTGTAGGGGGAGGAGTCGAACCTCCACGAGGACGTTAGCCTTTGCGCATCGCGGCGGGAAGCAACTCCCTCCGATAAGGTGGTCAACCCCAGTCGGTGACCCTGCAGTGTCACTGGCGTTACGCAATGTTTATCCGTTGGCCCTCACCCTCGAGACAAGAGGGTATGTCTGCCAAAATTTCATCACCCCACAATTTTTAAGAGCTTGATACCACGAATTTAGGATAAAACGCCTTTTCTTTACAAATATTTCAAGGAAAATTTTGAAAATACAGAAATTCTTCAATAAATTAGCTATATCAATAGATAATTTAAAAACAGAAGCAGAAGAATGGCCTCAAAATTTAATTTGGACAAACTGGATCTTCAGATCATCCAGGCGATGATGGAAGACGCAGGTATTTCTTATGCGGACCTGGGTAAAAAGCTCTTTGTTTCCGGGGGTACCATCCACGTCAGGATCAAAAAACTCCAGGAGTTGGGCGTGGTCAAAGGTACTAAACTCAACGTAGACCTGAAACAACTGGGTTATGATATCACTGCTTTCGTGGGTATCTTCCTAGAGAAAAGTTCGCTGTATGATCAGGTGGCTGAAGACCTCCGCAAGATCCCCGAGATCATCAGGCTGAACTACACCACCGGAAACTATTCCATGTTCCTGGAGGTGGTCTGCAAGGATATCGCTCAGCTGCGCTTTGTATTGCACGATAGCCTGCAGAAAATTAAGGGTATTGAAAGAACGGAGACCTTTATCTCGCTCGACGAAAGTTTTAACCGCAACGTACAGGTTACGAGACTTCTCCCATCATGAGGCTACTGCCGGATTCCCGCAAATTCATCGGATCACTGGGTTTGTTGCTGCTGCTGAACCTGGTGATCAAACCTGTTTGGGTATTGGGGATAGACAGACAGGTGCAGAACATAACCGGTTATGAAGTGTATGGTCAGTACTTCGGGTTGTTCAGTCTTGCATTGGTTTTTCAATTCCTCATGGATCTGGGCATCACCGCATTTGTGAATCGTTCCGTTGCGGTGGATCCTTCCAAAGGCCCTGCATTGTTATCGCAGGCCATCAGCATGAAATTTGTGTTGAGTCTCCTGTACATATTGGTGGTATTGTCAATTGCCTGGTTCACCAATGCCTATACTGCACCCTTACTCTGGCTGCTCATCCTTCTTCAGGTGCTCAGCGGTTTTCAAATGGTGTTACGGGCCTACCTTTCTGCATCACAGCTTTTTGTACAGGATGCATGGGTATCCGTGACAGATAAATTATTTGTGATCATCGTCATTGGTGCCATTCTTTGGTTGCCCGGTATGGGTGCCGCCATCTCCATCAACCGGTTTGTATTGATCCAGATCTCCGGGTTGGTGCTCTCCATGGCATTGGCCATTTTCTTTTTGTTTCAACGTCAGTTGCAATGGAACATCCGGCCCTGGAAACATTTTAGTTGGGGCATCATCCGGGAGAGCCTTCCATTTGCAGTCAACATTTTTTTCATGACTGTTTTGATGAGGGCCGATGGCTTCCTGATAGAACGCATGGCCCCGGGTGGTGCTTATGATGCCGGAACCTATGCTGCTGCTTTCCGGCTGAACGATGCCGTGAATATGGTAGGCTACATCATGGCAGGATTTCTATTGCCATACATCGCGAGGCAGTGGCCACAAGAAAAACCGGTGAAAGATGTGATCCATATCTGCAGGCCATTGCTGATGATCCCTTCCGTGTTGCTGGCCGTAGCCGCACCTTTCATCTCGGGTTGGATTAATACAGTTCTTTATCATGGTCGTGAAGCAGGCACATCAGATCTCATCAAAATTCTTTTTTTGTGTTTGCCCGCTTACGTGATCATCCAGATCCACGGTACCTTGCTGACGGCAACAGGCTATATCAGGGATTTCCTGAAGCTGAGTTTTTTGTTCGCGCTCATCCTTGTCATTGCGGATCTTTTTATTATTCCCAGATATGGCATAAACGGCGCAGCCTGGGTATCTGTGTGGATCCAAACCGGGTATGCCGCCACGGTATTAGTAGTGAGCGGACTCCGCACCAGCATATGGCCGGGGAGAAAAGAAGTTTTCATGTACTTCGGAATAGCGCTTGCCGCGTTTCTGGTTTTTAAATACCTATTTTTATAAGCACTATGCAGGATACTTTACCTATGTTGATCTGGCAGTACAGGAAGCAAATGCTTATGTTGGTAACAGCAGCCGTGGTGGTGGCTATAGGCGTGAGTTTGCTGATGCCCAAACAATACTTGTCCGAAGCATCGCTTTTGCCCGTCAATTCCAAGATGATGGATAAACAGTCGCTC
The DNA here is from genome assembly GCA_040375175.1 of Chitinophagaceae bacterium. GTDB lineage: Bacteria > Bacteroidota > Bacteroidia > Chitinophagales > Chitinophagaceae > Pollutibacter. Next base: position 11,776 of record JBEISY010000007.1, on the reverse strand, counting down.
TTTGGAAGAAGCAGTATACAGGATTTGAACTCGGCCTACGGTTCCTCAGATGATCTCGACAGGATCACTGCCATCATGCATTCCGCGGCAGTCTTGCATCAGGTGGTGGACAGCCTTGGTCTTATATCGCATTACAAGATTAAAGGCAGTGACCAACGGCATAAGGCGATGAAACGGCTGGACAAAAGCCTTACCCTTAAGCGCTCCGAGTATGGAGATCTTCAGATCAAGGTTTGGGACAAGGACCCAGCCATGGCCAAAAAAATCATTGAGCAGTTATTGAAACATACGCAAAATGTATTTGATAAACTGTACGTGGAGTACTATGATCGGAACATTCAGTTGTTCCAGGAAGAGTTGAAACGAAGGCAGGAAGACAGCAGTCAGTTGGAAACACTGACCGGGGGTGAAAGTGTTCAGTTCATCAAAGACAGGATCAACGAAAACAGAATTGCACGCGTGAATATCCCCCCTGCATTTTTTGTTTTGTCGGAACCCGTGCTGGCCGAGCTGCCAGACAAGCCTAGGATCTTATTGAATGTAGCGGCTGCTGTATTTGCGGCTTTGTTGACCATGCTGCTTTGGCTGGCAGCGAGGAGCTTCGTGAAAAGCGGTTATGCAAAGCCGTGAGTTGCCATATCGTATGCTATTTGGCTTGTTGACCCTTGCGGTTACTGCCGCTGTTTTTTTTCATCAACCCTTGTTGATGCTGGCGGCACCTGTGGCAGCGCTTCTGCTTCAACTGACAGGTGCGCCGAGGGCATTGCTTTTATTTCTTTGGTTCTCTATTCCCTGGTCCATGGAAGTTCAGCTGACTCCTTCGTTGGGTACGGATTTTCCGGATGAGCCGCTGATGTGGCTGACAACGCTCGTGATTGTAGTCATGCTGTTCCAGACTCCGCAACGCATTGCGGAATTGATTTCTCACCCTATCATGATTTGGATTGCCTTGTTATGGGGCTGGGCCTGTTTCAGTACGATGGCGACAAGTGGTGGATGGCTGTCTATAAAATATCTGCTGGCAAAGCTCTGGTTTATTGTTCCCTTCACCTGTGGATCTTATTTGTTGTTGGACGGAGCAGATACGCGGCGAAAGGCATTTACCGTGATCGCCATTCCGATGATCATCCTTGCAGGGGTCACTATGCTCAGGCATGCATTCACGGGTTTTTCTTTTGCGGAGGTCAGCAATGTATGCTCGCCGTATTTCAGGAACCATGTGAACTACGGCGCACTATTGGTCTGTACCCTTCCGATGGTTTGGATGTTGCACCGTGTCACGCGAAATCCCTGGTGGATTGTTGGGATGGTCATCTTACTGATCGCCCTTTATTTTTCTTATTCGAGGGGCGCATGGCTGGCGTTACCGGTAGGCTTCCTTGCCGTGTGGTTCATGCGGAAGCGTCTATTGGTTTATGTTATGGTGTTTGTAGTGCTGGTAGTGACGGCGGTAAGTATATGGCTGATCCAGGATAACCAATACCTGCGGTTCAGGCCAGACTATTCCTCCACTATTTATCATGCCGCATTGGGAGATCACATTGAGGCCACTTACGCGATGAAAGATCTATCCACGGCAGAACGGTTCTACCGTTGGATCGCGGGGTGGCGCATAGCTGAGGCTCATCCACTGACCGGTGTTGGTCCCAATCATTTTTATCCTGCTTATCGTTCGTATACTGTGGCCGCATATCGCACCTATGTGAGCGGCAATCCGGAGCGCTCCACGGTGCACAACTATTTCTTGTTGTTATTGAGTGAGCAGGGATTTCCTGCATTGATCCTTTTTGTGGGATTGTTGTTCACAATGTTTGCCTATGCGCAGTATGCGTATCATCGATCCACAACTGGAGAAGACCGTTTCCTTTTGCAGGCCCTGACAGCTATGTTGGCGATGATCGTGATCCTGATCAGCCTGAGTGATCTTATTGAAGCGGACAAGATCGGCTCGCTGTTTTACATCATTGCGGGATTGCTCATTGGGTTGACATCAGGCACGCACATCCAGCGCGTCACGCAGTCCATTGCCGAGCAGGTTAAAGGATAGGACCAGCACCATGATGGCCAGGCCGGGTACAATGGCCAGCATCGGATGATTGGTGACGATGAAATTGTAGTTCTCTTTGATCATGAGTCCCCAGGAAGGTTGTGGGGGCTGTACACCTACGCCGAGAAAGCTCAGCCCGGCTTCAATCACGATGGCGGAAGCAAAATTGGAAGCACCCATCACCAATACCGGACCAAGTACGTTTGGAAGGATATGCCGAAAGATGGTGCGGGTGTCACTGAAGCCCAGGGCTCTGGTGGCCTCTATATACTCCAGCTCGCGAATGCTGAAGACCTGTCCGCGGATCATCCGGGCAACACTTACCCACAGGGTGAGTCCAACGGCAACGAATACCTGCCAGAATCCTTTGCCCAGCACAAGGGTGATCGCAAACACCAGCAGTAAGGTTGGAATGCTCCAGACCACATTGATTAGCCACATGATCAGATCGTCTGTACGGCCGCGATAGAAGCCGGCAAAGGCGCCGAGCAGGATGCCGAGTGTCAGTGAGATAAGCACGGCAATGGTGCCTACGCTCAAGCTCACGCGGGTTCCCACGATCAGCCTGCTGAGAATATCTCTTCCAAATTTATCGGTCCCCAGCCAGTGCCTTCTGGAAACGATCCTGCTGCTGGCCGTTTCTTCAGGTTGCAACTGCAGATCACGAACTGCGTAGGCGATGTTTTCCGTTACGCCATCGTCAACATATTTATCGATCATGATACTATCTGCGGAAATCCGGTAGCCCGTGATGGGGATCCATGTAAACAGGTCAGGCTTGCCACTCCAGGTCCGCCGTAAAAAATTAACGCGTTCTGCATCTGGTTTGGGTACCTGCAGATAGGTCATCTTAAATCCGGGTCCCTGGCCACTGATTTCGAGGATCATCCGGTTGGCATTGGGAGAGGGATCAGGTGCCAGCCAATATGCAAACAGGGCAACGAAGACAGCGGCTATAATACATATCAGGCCCGCTACAGCGGCTTTGTTCCGTTTTAGTTTTCGCCATGCAGAAAATGTAAGGGAATGCTGATCCACAACCCAAGATACTATCATTTTACGTTGCGGCCTTTCCATCGGTAGCCACCGGCCTGTCCAAAAAATCCGGACACTACGGTGTAAAGAATATGCAGCGGTTGTGCGATCGGGAACCAACGCATGAGAGAGGACAAAGAAAAGAATTGCAATACGCGTTGCACAAAGCGCCACTCGATGATCAGTTTCAGGATCATCAGGATCAGGCCGAAGATGAAGGCGCGATGACTCCATATGCCCATTACCAGTAGTGCAATGATCCATAGGTTCACTACATATACGAGTAGCAGGATCCTGAACAGGACGGGGTCTTTGTATCTGGTGGCCTTGCTTGCCCATCGGATCCGCTGCTGCAGAAACAGTGTCCAGGTAGGTTCTGTTTTGGTGCTCACCAAAGCGTCCGTTGAAAAAGCATAGCCGATGCTACCCGGGTATTGTGCACTGAATTTCTGCATCAGCAGCATGTCGTCACCTGAAGCGATGTCATCGATCCCATTAAATCCTCCCACTTCATGATAGAATGATTTTACATAGGCAAGGTTGGCGCCGCTGGACATATCGTGCATACCGCTTCCAATGGATGCGGCTGTGATGCCCTGGAGGATCGCGAAATCAAGCGACTGGAACATCGATAGAAATGGATTACCCGGCATCATTTTCACGGGACCCGTGACCATGTATGCGCGTTGTGATTGCAGGGTGTTCACCATGGTGCTTACCCATGTATTGGCAACGATGCAATCCGCGTCAGTGGTTAGGATCAACGCTCCTGAGGCCTGCGAGATGCCCGTAGCGATGGCTTGTTTTTTAAATGCGATGGTGCCCGGTTTTGGATGATTGCGGATGAGTTTAACCGGGAAGTTTTTTACGATTTCTGCGGTATCATCTTCTGAAGCATCGTCCACCACAATGATCTCCATCAAAGACCGGGGATAGGTTTGCGCCATCAATGAAGACAGGCAAGCCTTGATGTTGGCGGATTCATTTCTTGCAGGAATGATTACGGTAACAGGTTGTGTAGCCTCGGCATTGGAGATGGAAAAGTTTTTGCTGCTTTGTGTAAAGGCTCTGTCATAACGACTGATCAGCAGCGCGTAAGCCAGCATCAACAGAAGGGATATGACGAGGATGGTAGCCGGAAGGATCATGCAGATAGATTGAAGGCTTCAGCTATGGCAGGTGCATTTTTCAGATGGAGCACCTGGTGACCGATGGGGAGGATCTCCATTTTTTTTGGTGCCTGCAACTGGTGAAAAAATGCCTTCCCGGGGTTGAGGGGAATGATGGTATCATATTGCCCATATAGCAAAATCGTTGGGATCTGTCTTTTGTTGATTTCGCGGATCACAATGGTGAGGTTGGGTTTGAATTTTCTGAAAAGGGTCCAGGCCTCGTATACCAGTTCCCTGACGTGTTTGTCTTCCAGGTAGAGGTCCACAAATTTACGAATGCTTTTGCTGATCATGCCCCAGCTTTCCATGCGGCGGATCATGCGTATGAATCATTGTGGTTTGTGCATGAAGCGGCGAAATAGTTGGTTGCCTCCGGAAGTTTGTGTGGCCAGCCAATAGTAGGGGGAAAAGTGCAAGCCGTCTGGTGCCAGCAGGATCAGCCTCGTGATCCTGTGGGGAATCAGCTGTAAGATATGCAGGGAGATTCTTCCACCCATGGAATAGCCCATGAGTGCAAATCGATCTACCTGTGTATGTGGGCAATGATGGATCATATCGATGAGGTCCTCAGGGCTTAGTGTGTTCCCATCGTTCCATTTCGTATCACCATGCAGGGGAAGATCGAATGCTATGAACCGATGCCCTGGTACATGGGCCGCCAGCCAATCAAAAGTTGCCGCATAGGTTCCGAATCCATGGAAGCAGATGACGAGCTCCGGCCCTTCACCGGAATAGCGATAATGGATCGTTGACTGTTTGAAATGAAAATAATGGGATTGCATTATAGGCGGCCTGAAGTTACCACATTCTGGCTATTGCTTAATAAAGCGTAAATGCTCAGTGCCCATCGGTGAACTTACTTTTATTAGATACCAACCTTTTTGGAGATTCATTACAGGGACGCTTATTGTGTTGCTGCTAACAACCATGATGTTGTTTCGTTGGTAAACTTTTGAACCGTTAGCCCCAATGATTTCTATGGAGATAGCGGACCTTGCAGAGGGCTTTACAGATACCTGTAAAACAGCAGAAGCTGGGTTGGGATATATGGTCGTTGAAAGTGAGGTAAAAAAGTTAATGCTTAGGATTTTCGAATATTGGGTTCTTCCATTAAGATCAACCTGGGCAAGCCGGTAGTGATTCTTACCTGCCAAAGGTTTGTCATCTATAAATGCATACTTTTTGCTGGAATTGCTGTTCAGGTTTCCCTTGACGGTACCAATCGGAGAAAATTGAATCCCGTCTGGTGATCTTTCAACCCGGAAAAAATCGTTGTTGGATTCTGTAGCCGTTTCCCAAGACAGTTTTATCCTGTTGTCAACTTGTTGGATGTTGAACTTTGAATAAGTTACAGGCAGCAGGGTTTGAAATATATTGAAGTCAACTACCTGCTGAAAAATTCTGCGATGACCTTCATTGTTCACATGAATGCCATCTCCTGCAGAAACGATAGTGGCTATCTTCTCGTCTATGCCAACGAGATCTGGGTAAACGTTGATCGTGTTATCCGGAAAAGTAGCCAGCAGGAGATTGTTTTGGGTGGAAAGCTGGGTGCGTTTGGCTGGGTCGGTAAAATCCCTGGGCTGGTTTCCGATGAAATACATCACTACGCCCTGTGCATTGGCCAGGTTTTTAATGGTAGTCAGGTTATTTATGGTTTCGGTGTTGGTGAAATTCAAGTCAACATCATTACTGGGGTAACTAACGAGGATGACATCCGGATCAAGGGCCAGGGCTGCGGTGATATTGATCCCCGGTTCGATGGGAGGCTTTCCGGGTACAGACTCGGCGAGCGCATTGTACGTATTGGTTCCGGGTACAGCGAGGTTTGACCAACTGTAAGCCGGTGCAGGATAGTAGGCTTGTAAACGGCCAACGAATGAGTTTGTTTGTAGATCTGCGCCGACGCCTGCAGCCGTAGATGATCCGATGACCACCACTTTTATTTGCGCATGGGCAAAGATTGCAAAAATCAATCCCACCAGGAAGAGAGTCACCTTTTTCATACTACAACAATTTCAAATGCGAGTTGGCAGGAATTTCGCTGGTATTGGGTATGCGATGGGTTGTAAAATTATGACAAAATTATTAGGCGTTAAAGGAAAAAAGTTTGTATTTTCGAATTAGTTGCATAACTAACAATATGCCAAACAACCAATTTAAGAGAGGGGAATTATACAGCTTTATCACGGGTGTTGCCTCAACGGCGATCGCCCGGAGGCTGCAGAAGAACTTCAAAACCAACGGAGTAGAGATCACCATAGAACAGTGGAGCGTATTGTATCATTTGTGGAAACAGGACGGTGTGAACCAGCAGGAGTTGTGCAATGCTACATTTCGGGACAAACCCAGCATTACCCGGCTGGTGGATAACCTTGAAAAACTGAAGCTGGTGAGGCGTGTTTCTTCCAAAGAGGACCGGCGCCGGAACCTGATCTTCCTGACGGAGACGGCTAAAAAGCTCCAGGACCAATCTATGGAGCGCGCCAACCAGACCGTGAATGAAGCTGTGGAAGGAGTGCCATCCGCAGACATTGAGCTTTGTAAATCCGTGTTGCAGCGAGTGTATGATAACCTGAAATAACCAGACAATAACTTAATAACTTAAAATAGAATACTATGTCTACCGAAGTTCAAACACAGATGTTGAAAGGTGGTGAGTGGGTGATCAAGGAATCTGAAGCCGCAGAGGTATTCACGCCGGAAGATTTCAATGAGGAGCAGAAAATGGTGCACGAGATGTGTTTATCGTTCCTGGAAGCTGAGATCTATCCATTGCTTGACAGGATAGACAACCTGGAGCCGGGGCTGATGCCATCGTTGATGGACAAGGCCGGTGAGCAGGGACTGCTGGGGACCTCCATTCCTGAGGATCTGGGTGGTCTTGGAAAAGATTTCATCACCAGCACACTGGTGAACGAAGGCTTAGGCGGAGGGCATTCGTTCTCTGTGGCCATCGCAGCGCATACGGGCATCGGCACACTGCCCATTCTGTATTTCGGCACGCCTGAACAAAAAGCCAGGTACGTGACCAAGTTGGGTACGGGTGAATGGAAAGGCGCATATGGATTAACCGAGCCCAATTCCGGCTCAGATGCATTGAGTGCAAAAACAACGGCGAAGCTGAGTGATGATGGTAAGTATTATATCATGAACGGGCAGAAATGCTGGATCACCAACGGTGGTTTTGCCGATGTGTATACCGTGTTTGCCAAAGTAGACGGCGATAAATTCACCGGGTTCATTGTTGAGCGTGGATTTGAAGGTTTCACACAAGGGCCTGAAGAGCAAAAGATGGGTATTAAAGGTTCATCTACCGTGCAACTCTATTTCCAGGATTGCAAGGTTCCGGTAGAGAATGTGTTGGGTGAGATCGGCAAGGGACACGTGATCGCTTTTAACATCCTGAATATTGGCAGGTTGAAACTTTGTGCGGCAACCCTTGGTGGAGCAAAGATGGGTTTGTCTGAAACCGTTCGTTATGCTAATACACGCGAGCAGTTCAAGCAGCCTATTGCCAATTTTGGTGCGATACAACACAAGCTGGCGGAAGCGGCGATCAGGTTGTGGATCAGTGAATCTGCTTTGTATCGCAGCGCGATGTGGATCGAGGAGATGGAGAAATCCATGATGGCTGATGGCAAGCCTTATGCAGATGCACTTTTGGGTGCAGCGGAAGAATATGCTATTGAGTGTGCGATACTGAAAGTGTTTGGTTCCGAGTTGCTGGACTTTGTGGTAGACGAAGGTGTACAGGTACATGGTGGTAACGGATTCAGTGCAGAGTATAATATTTCCCGCGCGTACAGAGACAGCAGGATCAACCGCATTTATGAAGGCACCAACGAGATCAATCGTTTGTTGACCGTTGATATGGTGCTGAAACGTGCGATGAAAGGAAGGCTTGACCTGATGGGTCCATCAATGGCCGTGTTGAAAGAGTTGATGAGTATTCCTGAATTTGGGGACATCGATGAATCACCCTTTGCAGCAGAAAGGAAACTGCTTAAGAACCTGAAGAAATCGATCCTGATGGTTGCCGGTGCGGCAGCGCAGAAACTGATGGTGAAGTTGGAATCAGAACAGGAGATCCTGATGAATATCGCGGATCTGGCCATTGAGGTGTTCCATGCTGAGAGCGGACTGCTCCGTGCAATGAAAGCTTCCATGAAAGGCGATGCAAGGGCATCGATCTTTACCGATATGGCGCAAACGTATTTGTATGATGCTGCGGACCGGATCAATAAATCCGGTAAGGATGCCATCAATGCATTTGCATCTGGTGACGAGCAAAGAATGATGCTGTTGGGCCTGAAGCGTTTCACAAAGACCGATCCCTATAACAGTAAGGATGCAAGGCGCAGGATTGCGCAGGTGCTGATTGCTGCAGGAAAATATCCTTATTAGTTCGCAGGGCGCAGGGCGCAGGTCGCAGGTCGCAGGGCGCAGGGCGCAGGTCGCGGAGGTTGCAGATGGATTCTGGAGCGTGCAATGCCCAATGCCCAATGCCAAAACAAAAGCCCCCTTTCGGGGGCTTTTGTTTTGGCATTGGGCATTGGGCCGGTAGATTCTTTATAAGTACTGGAACGCGTTTATCTCTTCTTGTTTAATCTTTGGCTCGGTGATGGGTTTTCTTTTCTTGTCTCTCATGATAATGAGCAGTCCTATGGATATGGTAATCGAAGTAATGATATGTGTCAGGTGGTAGATCTTCAGGATGTCTGCGAAATTGGGATTCCTCAATACATAGTGAACGATATACATGAAATTGAAGCAGACATATGCAAAAACCAGAGCCCCACTCATGAACGCTTTACCCATGTCTTTTCTACGTGAGAAGGAGGACTTCACGTGTTGGAAGAAGAAGTAGCCACAGAAAGCGGTAACGATCAGCAGGTCTGGTCCGATAATGAGGGTAAGTATTTTGGTATTGAAACCTTTGAAAAGGATGACCAGTAATTCAAAGATGATGAATCCTGCGGCCAGGTGTTGCAAGAGTTTCCTGAGTTTTGGCTGCAGCGTGAAATAGCGGAGACCGATCAGCATCAATGGTGCATCAAGGAGATTATTAATGATGACCAGTGTTCTGTTTACGCCTGGTGTAACTTTCACTACGTCGGCAGATATCAGGTTGATAATAATGATCTGCGAGAAGTATATGATCAGTGCGAGAAAAGACATTCGTCCTTCCCTGAAATTGATCAGCAAAAGTGTGACCGGGAGGAGGAGCAGAATGATACTGCTTATGCCAAGAATGGTTTCCCAGTGTTGCATAGGACTTTTTTCAAGTGGGTTAAGATGTTACCGTACATATAAACGGTAAAAGTGCATATTTAATTACAGCCGCATAGTTACTTTTCTGAGATTCAGCAAAAGTGCATTTATGCATCCGTAGAAATACTAATCTGTAATGCGTAGTTTTTTGTGACATTTGCAAACATGAGAAAAGGGCTAATCATTTGGATGCTGCTGCTAACTGTTTATCATTCAATGGCGCAGCAAACTTTACGCATGTTCAGGACTACAGGTGCACTACCGTACATGGAGTATGGGCTTGGGGACGACAGGCTGGGTGGGGCGAAGATGGGCTACCTCGATTCCAACGTGCTGGTAAAGGTAATTGACAGCGTAAACGGGGATTATGTAGTGAAGTTGTCCCGGCAGCATTATGCATATATGCCTAAGTCATCTGTTAAGCCTGCCGATGAGATAAAGTCCAGGGATTACTACCTAAGTTCCAGCATCAAAGTGTATGGTGATTCCGCATATGATTATGTCTCGATCAATCTCGATGAGAGACTGCCCTATCGTTCTCAGCATGTGATGAATCCAACGGGCATCGATGTGGATATTTTCGGCATCACATCCAACACCAATTGGATCACGCAGCTATCATCGGTCAAAGAAATTTCCAATACCTGGTATGAGCAGATTGAAGACGATGTGTTGCGTATCCATATCCAACTGAAAGCGGGGCAGCATTGGGGGCACAGCATTTATTATGATTCGCTCTCGCGGAAAATGTATATCCGTATAAAACGCAAGCCGCCTGCAGATGTGAAGAAGTGGAAGATAGCGATTGATGCCGGTCATGGTGGTACTAATTCCGGTGCGGCGGGCGTAAATACCAAGGTGCTGGAAAAGGACTATACCCTCCTGATGGCGAAGGAGTTGGAGAAGGCGTTCAAAAAAACCGGAATGAAGCAGGTCTTTATGACCAGAACCAAAGACACTACCCTAAGCATGGAAGAGCGGATCCTGATGTTGCGACAAGCACAGCCAGACATCCTGCTTAGTATTCACTTGAATTCTTCTTCGGTGGATACGGTGAAAGGAACCAGTACATTTTATCGATACATCGGATTCAGGCCGCTGACACAATTTATCCTGAGGAATATGCTCAGTTTGGGCCTGAAAGAGTTTGGGAACGTTGGGTCTTTCAATTTTGCTTTAAGCGGGCCAACGGATTATCCCAACTGCCTGGTTGAGGTGGCATTTTTGAGTAATCCGGAGGATGAGAAGAAGATAGTGGATCCTAAGTTTCACAAGAACATGGCCTTAAAGATCGTGAAAGGGGTAAAAGAATTTGCCGCGTCGGTACAAACCGGAGGCCCTTCGGTCAAGGGTAAATAGTTGTATATTAGTGTTTTATGGATCGTAAAACATTTATACAACAATTGGCTATGGGAGCCCTTGGGGTACTGGTAGCCGCCAAAAATGATAACTCGATGCAGAAGAACCTGTTTGTACATCATGTGTATTTCTGGCTGAAGGAACCCCACAGTAAAGAGGCTGCCGCCAAGCTGGTGGAAGGGCTGGGAGGTCTGAGCAAGGTAAAAACCATCCAGATGTTCCATATCGGGAAGCCTGCGGATACTAACCGGGAGGTAATAGACCGTTCCTACGCCATTTCCTGGCTGGTACTGTTTAAAGACAAGGCGGACCAGGATGCCTACCAGGTTGACCCTATCCACCTGAAGTTTGTGGAGCAGTATTCCCATCTCTGGGAAAAAGTGGTTGTCTATGATTCCGTAGATGTTAAATAATCATGATATAAGCCGACTTGTTGGTTGGCAAGGATTTTTGTGTATCTTTGCCCTGTCATAAGTTCTGATCTATTTGCTTCTGTAAGTCGTCCGCAGTTAACAACGCCCCGCCTTATCGTTCAGTTAGTCAGTTCGTTTTAGTTAAGTTTAAATTTTAGAAATGAACATTTTCGTGTCCAATTTGAGCTTCCAGGTCCAAGACCAGGATTTGCTCGAAATCTTTGCAGAGTACGGTGAAGTTTCATCTGCAAAAGTTATTACTGACAAATTCTCCGGTCGTAGCCGTGGATTTGGTTTCGTAGAAATGTCCAACGATGAAGAAGCTAAGAAAGCTATTGCTGAGTTGGATCAGGCTGAAGTTGATGGTAGGACCATCTCTGTAGCTGAAGCGAAGCCAAGGGAACAGCGTCCGGAAAGGAAATCTTTCGGCGGCGGTGGCGGCGGCAATCGCGGCGGCGGAGGAGGTTACAGCGGCG
>JBEISY010000237.1:0-4039 GCA_040375175.1 Chitinophagaceae bacterium | reverse complement strand
GGTAATGAGTGATATGGTTCTTAGAAACAGAGGCATGAGTTATACTACGACGTATACTTGCGAAAAATGTGCCAAGTTTTGGCGTAGCTTTACCAGATGAACGGAAAGAAAGTATTGCTTGTCATTATGGATGGCTGGGGACTGGGCCAGGTGCCCGCCAGTGACGCCATTCAGCACGCGCAGGTTCCCTTCGTACATTCACTATGGAAGCAGTATCCACATACTACCCTCGTCACTTTTGGTGAAGCGGTGGGTCTTCCGGAAGGCCAGATGGGAAACAGCGAGGTGGGTCACCTGAACATCGGTGCGGGCAGGATCGTTTACCAGGAACTGCAAAGGATCAATGTGGCCATCAGAACAGGTGAGCTTGCAGCAAACCCGGTGTTTCGTACCGCACTGAATTATGCAAAAACAAACAAAAAACCCCTTCATCTGCTCGGACTGGTTAGTGACGGCGGGGTGCATTCCCATATCAATCATATCAAGGCAATCACTTCCATTTGTCAGGCCGAAGGGATCCCCGAAGTTTATATTCACGCATTTACCGATGGCCGCGATACGGATCCGAAAAGCGGTTTGGGTTATTTAAAAGAACTGCAGGACCATCTTGGCAAAACAACGGGTAAGATAGCCTCCGTCACCGGCAGGTACTACGCCATGGACCGGGATAAGCGTTGGGAAAGGGTGAAACTGGCCTATGATGCATTGGTCTTGGGCATGGGCGAGAAAGTTTCAGCCATCCTCCCTGCCATTGAGCAATCTTACGCGCAGAACGTTACAGATGAATTCATCAAACCCATCATTCAAACCAGTGCCAACGGACAACCCCTTGCAACCATCAAGGAAGGAGACACGGTGATCTGTTTCAACTTCAGGACAGACCGATGCCGGGAGATCACCCAGGTGCTGACTCAGGAAGACATGCCTGACCATGGCATGCATACCCTGAAGCTGCACTACACCACGATGACGGAATACGACAAGACCTACAAAGATGTGAACGTGATTTTTGAAACCGATAATCTCGTGAATACGATTGGAGAAGTGCTGGAAAAAGCCGGGGTAAAACAGATCCGCATCGCCGAAACGGAAAAATATCCGCACGTGACCTTTTTCTTCAATGGCGGCCGGGAAGTTCCTTTTGAAGGAGAATCCAGGATCATGGTGCCTTCGCCCAAGGTTGCCACTTATGATCTCAAGCCTGAAATGAGTGCAGTAGAACTTACCGATGCGCTGGTGCCTGAGATCAACAAAGGCGAAGCAGGTTTTATCTGTATCAACTATGCCAATGCGGATATGGTGGGCCATACCGGCGTGTGGGAAGCCGTGATCAAAGCGGTTGAAACCGTAGACGCCTGTGTGAAAAGACTCATAACGGCCGCATTGCCGCAAGACTATACCATCTTTATCATTGCTGATCACGGTAATGCAGATTATATGATCAATGCGGATGGAACCCCTAATACCGCGCATACCATGAATCCTGTTCCGCTGATTGTTGTAAGCAATGACTGGAACGGAGAAGTGAAGACCGGGAAACTCGGCGATCTTGCACCCACCATGTTAAAGGTGATGGGTATTGCAAAGCCCAAAGAGATGACGGGCGATGAACTCATGTGATGAAAAAGGCAACACTCCATATAACCTGTGCTTTCTTACTGGTGGTAAGTTTGTTGCCCGTTGCATATCCCTGTATTCTTGCTATACAAAAAATGTACGCGCGATGGGAAATGAAAGAGAAGCTCGAAAAGGAGCAGCTTCAGACCATTCGCGTAAAGACATCGGAAGTAACCTGGACCTTTCTTCGTAGAGAGTGCCGCATTGATGGGAAAATGTTTGACGTCAAACAGATCATTGAAGACGGAGAATATCTACGCCTCACCGGTTTGTACGATGAAAAAGAAACAGAAATCGAAAACAATATCTCCAGGAACAGTTCAGATGAAAACAAGAAAGCAGTGACCATCATGGCTGCATTTGCACAAGCGGTGACCATTCATTCCTGTCAAACAATTGTACCAGTGTATTTAGCAACAGACGCAAGTGGCTGGCAACAATTGAAACCATCGGCACTACCCACTTTTATCAAAACCATCCTCACACCTCCTCCGGAATCCTAAGCAGTACATCGTCATTTGTTTATTATGAACTGCTTAAATTATTACCATGAAGGAAAGGATCATGATCCTTTGCGCCTGTATGAGCATGTACTATGCTTCAGGGCAGGAGAAGGACAAAGTGGATTCGGTAAAGAATCTTGAAAACGTTGTTATTTCATTTAATAAATGGGAACAGAAAATCAATGAGGTTCCCAATAAGATCGTCAACTTAAATATCCGGGAGGCCCGGCTCCGAAACCCGCAAACTACGGCTGACCTGCTGGCATTTAGTGGTGCAGTGTTTGTTCAAAAAAGCCAACTCGGTGGCGGAAGCCCCATGATCAGGGGCTTTGCTTCCAACCGTGTATTAATTGTTGCCGATGGGGTGCGAATGAATAATGCGATCTACAGAAGCGGAAACCTCCAAAATGTCATCAGCATCGATCCGCTTGCATTGGAAAATGCAGAAGTGATCTTTGGCCCTGGCTCTACGATCTATGGAAGCGATGCCATCGGCGGTGTGATGGATTTTCACAGCCTAAAGCCCAGGTATTCGCAAGATGGGAAGATGTTTTCCAAAGGCTCAGCAGTGGTTAGGTATGCAACTGCCAACAAGGAAAAAACAGGCCATGCGGACTTGAACCTCGGTTGGAAACGATGGTCTGTCCTCGGTTCCGTAAGCTTCAGCGCATTTGATGATCTGCGCATGGGAACCAAAGGAGGACAGGACAGCTACCTGCGGCCCGAATACGTGCAGCGTTTTAACAATGCAGACAGCATCGTGAAAAACACTGAGCCAAGGGTACAGCGATTCTCGGGATACAACCAATGGAATGTTCTCGCAAAACTTGGCTACAAGCTCAGTGATAAAACAGAACTCCAGTATGCATTCACTTATGCCAATACGGGCAATGCGCCACGGTACGACAGGCTGATCCAGTATCGGCAGGGTAAACTTCGTTATGCCGAATGGTATTATGGTCCGATGATCTGGCGCATGCATCAGCTTTCGCTGACATCCATCGCCCCAACAAAAATGTACGATGAGCAAAGACTGATCATCGGTTACCAGGATTACGATGAAAGCCGGTTTGAGAGGGCCCTTGGCAACAACAACAAGAACCAGCAGGCCGAGCGTGTGGCTGTATACACACTGAATTGGGATGCAAACAAAAAACTTGGGAAGGGTGAATTATTCTATGGCATTGAAGGCGTGATGAACAGGGTTAACTCCATTGGCACTACCACCAACATTGTTACAGGAGCATCCAACCCTTCAGTGACTAGATATCCGGATGGAAGTTCAACAAGTTCCGTTGGTTTATACGGTAGCTATAAAAGAAACATCAGTGAAAAGCTAACCCTGCAAACCGGTTTAAGACTCAGTTACAATACAGTGAAGGCGGACTTTGATACCACTTTCATCAATTTTCCGTACAAGTCCGTAAATCTTAAAGACGGAGCACCCACAGGAAATCTTGGTCTGGTGTTCAGACCTGCACCTACATGGCAGATCAACGGAAACATCGCTACCGGATTCCGGATGCCTAACATCGATGACATCGGTAAGGTCTTTGAGAGTACACCAGGCTTCCTGACTGTGCCTAATCCGGATTTACAAGCCGAATATGCATGGAATGTTGAATTGGGTTTTGCCAAAAGACTGAATCGAAAGATCAATGTGGAATTGACTGGATTTTACAGCATCCTCAATAATGCTATCGTAAAAAGACCATTCACTATCAACGGACAAGACAGTGTTACCATTGGTGGTAACAAGCTGGCCGTTGAAGCTTTGCAAAATGTTGCAAAGGCAACGGTATGGGGCGTTCAACTTGCCTCAGAAATTTATGTCGCTCCCAATCTGATCTGGCAATTGAATGCAAACTGGATCCAGGGTAAGGAAACAGATAATACCCAAAATGAGCAGGTGCCGCTTC
>JBEISY010000372.1:0-2817 GCA_040375175.1 Chitinophagaceae bacterium | reverse complement strand
TGTATAAAAGAAAAGGCCCCGATTCGGGGCCTTTTCTTTTATACAATCTAAGCGGAATGCTTCAGGAGCGGTTTTTCTGAAGTTGCTGGTCGATGGCGTCGAGGAACTCTTCGGTGTAGAGGTAATGCTCACCGTGTTTCACGGTGTTGCCGTGGACGCAGACGGCAAGGTCTTTCGTCATCTTACCGCTTTCCACGGTTTCAATACATACCGCTTCCAGCGCGTTGGCAAAATTGATCAGCGCATCATTGCCGTCCAGTTTACCACGGAACGCGAGGCCTCTTGTCCAGGCGAAAATGGACGCGATGGGATTGGTAGACGTGGGCTTACCCTTCTGGTGTTCACGATAGTGGCGGGTTACCGTACCATGTGCCGCTTCGGCCTCCATCGTTTTGCCGTCTGGCGTTACCAATACGGATGTCATCAGACCCAATGAGCCGAATCCTTGTGCCACAGTATCACTTTGTACGTCTCCATCATAATTCTTACAGGCCCAAACAAAGTTACCGTTCCATTTCAAGGCACTCGCCACCATATCATCAATGAGCCTGTGCTCATAAGTGATACCTGCTTTTTCGAATGCGGCTTTAAACTCGTTATCGAAAATTTCCTGGAAGATATCCTTGAACCTGCCATCGTATTTTTTAAGGATCGTGTTCTTTGTGCTCATGTATAGTGGCCATCCTTTCTGCAGGGCCATGTTCATACAGCTGCGGGCAAATCCACGGATGCTCTCGTCAACATTGTACATGCTCATCGCCACACCGGAGCTCTTGAACTGGAATACTTCGTGTTCAATTACTGTTCCGTCTTCGCCTTCAAATTTAATGGTCAGTTTTCCTTTGCCAGGCACCACGAAGTCTGTGGCACGATATTGATCACCAAAGGCATGACGACCAACAATGATCGGCGCATCCCAGGTAGTGACGAGGCGGGGAATATTTTTGATTACGATGGGCTCACGAAAAACCGTACCGTCAAGGATGTTGCGGATGGTGCCATTGGGGCTCTTCCACATTTGCTTCAGGGAAAATTCTTTCACCCTGGCTTCATCCGGAGTGATGGTGGCACATTTGATACCCACACCATATTGCTTGATGGCATTTGCTGCATCTACGGTTACCTGGTCATTGGTTTCATCACGATATTCCATGCCCAGGTCATAATATTTGATATCGATATCAAGATAGGGAAGGATGAGCTTCTGCTTGATGAAGGTCCAGATAATTCGGGTCATCTCATCGCCATCCAGTTCAACCACCGGATTGGCTACTTTGATTTTTTCAGCCATTGATTACTGTTAGTTTAAGGGATGTAAATTTAGTGTAATAATTGATGTAATTATCCAAGGGCCACATCTAAAACCATCATAACCACAAACCCGCCGATGAAACCCAGCACAGCCACGTCCGTGTATTTGTCGCGCTGTGTTTCGGGGATCACTTCTTCCACTACCACATAGATCATGGCTCCGGCTGCAAAGGCAAGTGCAAAGGGCAGGATAGGCTGCATGTACATCACGGCCAGGGCGCCGATTACGCCCGCTATCGGTTCCACGATGGCGCTGAGCTGGCCATACCAGAAGCTCTTTAAGCGGCTCACGCCCTGCCTGCGCAGGGGGACTGATACTGCGAGGCCTTCCGGAAAGTTCTGTATACCGATACCAAACGCCAGCGCTACTGCACCGGCGATGCTTGCCTCGGGCATACCATTGGCAGCGGCGCCAAACAAGACGCCCACGGCAAGTCCTTCCGGAATGTTGTGAAGGGTGATTGCGAGGATCAACAGCGTGGTCCGCCGCCACTGCGTTTTCATGCCCTCAGTCTCGTTGTCACTGAAGTTGATGTGCAGGTGCGGCATGAATTTGTCTAAAAAATAGATAAACAGTGAACCTGCGAGAAAGCCCACAGCCGCAGGCATCCAGGGCATGGAGGGGTAGAGGCGTTCAGACATTTCGATAGACGGGTTCAGCAGGCTCCAGAAACTGGCTGCCACCATCACGCCGCCAGTGAAGCCCAGCATGATATCCAAAACCTTCCGGTTGATGGTCTTGAAAAAGAACACCAGCGATGCCCCCGCCGCGGTGACCAGCCAGGTGAAGGTAGTGGCAATGAGGGCCGATTGTACTGGACCGATGCCTTCAAAGAATTTTTCTACTTCATTCATGCTTTACTCGTTTTTCGTACCCATATAAATCTAGCCACCGATTCACTCAGGGTGAAGGGCGTTTGCTTGCCTGCCCTGATCTCCAGGCTATTATCGAAATTGAATTTTTTCTTCACCTCCAGTTTTGTGCCGATGGCGATATCGTGGTGTTTCAGGATGTCCAGCATCTCGGCACTCTGGTTAGCAACGTGACTCACCTCCATAGGCTGGTTCAGCGGAATGTCCGTGATAGGCAATTGCTCCGGCGAAATGATCCTGCCCTGTTGGTCCGGGATCGGATCGCCATGGGGATCCAAACGCGGAAAGCCAAGGTATTCATCCAGTTTATCGATCAGTTTTTTACTGGTCACATGTTCCAGTTCTTCCGCCACTTCATGCACTTCATCCCAGCTGAATTTCAGCTTCTCAGATAAAAAAAACTCCCATAGCCTGTGCCTGCGGATGATGCCCAGCGCAACGCGCTTCCCGTCTGCACTTAACCGGAAACCCTTGTATCGTTCATAATTCAACAGCTTCTTGGTCTTGAGCTTTTTCAGCATATCCGTGACGGAGGCCGGGCGGGTTTTCAGCTCTGCCGACAAAGCGTTGGTTGTCACCATACCTTCTGCACCCTGCAGATGATAGATGGCCTTGATGTAATTCTCCTCGCTG
>JBEISY010000360.1:0-2911 GCA_040375175.1 Chitinophagaceae bacterium | reverse complement strand
GCAGGATGAGTGCATTGAGGTGACACCGAAAAATATACGGATGCGCAAAGTGATCCTGGATGAAAATGAAAGGAACAGATTAGCGAAATCCATGAAAGTGGAAGCGTGAAGGGAGGCATAGGGCATGGGGCATTAGGCATTGTTAGAGTTGCATACCGATCCTTACTGCGTATCGGTTCATCATGAATTTGTTGGAGTTAGTGGCGGGTTCAATGCCTCCGGTTCCGTTGAAAATAGACTGGCTGATGTCTTCTGTTTGAGTTTTTCGGGTATAGCTCAGGCTGAGGTTGAATCCGAATTTTTTATGCGTCCTGAATGCCAGGCCCGCGCCGATATCGAAATAGGTTCCGGTACGATAGGTTGATTCAGGGGCCACAAGAAGATCTGGTCTGGCCAGCATGGTAACAAAAGATAAGTCTTCAAATGGCGGATTGATCTTCCCCGCGAAGTTTGCGCCGAAACTGCCCATCACAAAAGGTTTCATGTTTTTTCTGCCCATCATCTTGCGAACCTGCGCATAAACGGGGATGGAGTTCAGCCTGTATCCGTCTGTACCCGCACCTGCACCCAACAGCCAGCTTCCTTTTTTCATGCCGCCTTGCAGGCGGAGATCGCCTGAGCCTTCGTAAGAACCAAACAACAGGCCTGCTTCTGCCACGCCCCAGGGCTTCCAGCTTTGCTGCGCCTGCAGCATGCAAGGCAGTATGATCAGCGCAATGAAAATGATGTTTTTCATGGGTCTATGGTTTGGCGATTTTAACGGTTGATGAGATCTTAGGCGCGGTTGGCGTTGAATAATCCACGATGTACAATCCGTCTGCTGCACTTACCAATGCGTATCCACCCAGGGTGATGACATCGTAAGTAGTCATTCCCTTCAGCTCACCAATTTTTTTGACATTGTCAGGGTAGCTTGCATCCATGAATTTCAGTCCCTCTGTTCCTTCACAGATGATCATCGTGCTGCCATCTTTGGCCAACCCGTGCGGATTGAACATCGGGTAGCTTTTCACGAGTTTGGGCTTTTCCACATTTCTCACGTCAACAACATCCAGCTGGTTGGTGAAACCCTGGCATTCATTACCACTTCGTAAAGTAACATAGGCGTAGTCGCCATCTGCTACTACAGGATCACAAACGCGGGCGTGTTCAAACACACTCAGTTGTTTCGGATTGTCTTTGTCGTTAGCATCAAAGAGATACATACCCGTCATGGAGCCGATGAACAAATAGTTTCCATAGGGGTAAATGGTTTCAACGGCACCGTTGTTAAAATTAAAGCTGCTTACATAAAGCGGATTTTCCGGCACACTGGTATTGAATACTTTTAGCGTGCTGGTGCTAACGGTATACAGCCTGTCCAGCCGCAGGGCAAACCTTGCCATACTACCCCCTTTGCCGTTCATGCCATTGCCTCCGGATTGGCTGAGTGTTGTCACGGGATTGGCAAACACCCGATCTTCTTTTATGAACCAGGAACTGTATTCTTCTTCGCGGATGGTAGTGTCAACGCGTACCCAGTCGGCGATTACTTTTCCCGAATCAGCATAGCTGTACCACATGTTTTCCGGGAAAACATTTTCTACCGTTTTCTTCAGTTTCACATTGTTGGGATCAGTGATATCAATGGCCACGAGATCCGTATAAAAATCGGCATACAATATGTTTCCGCGTACAGCGATATCAACGTTGCCGGGGATCTTGATGAATGCTTTGTTGACCGGTTGCAATGGATTGCGAACATCGATCACATGCACGCCTTTCATCACTTCGTTCAGGAAGACGTATCCATCTTTGTAAAACAGTTTGCCGGGTGTTGACAGGAGCTCGGGTTCGCCGCTTTTGATATTGGCTCGCACCTCTGCAGTTGTCTTAAATACGGGCTTGTAGTATGTGACTTCGCGAAGGGTATAATCTTTGAGACAGCTGCTCCAGCTGAAGCTCAACACGATCAATAGTGCAGAAAAAAGCTTTTTCATAATCCTCATTTTGGTTGGTGTATTCAGTATTGAAACGGATACAATGCGTTTCGTTGCATCCGTACTTTGCCATCCTGGCTATTTCAGTTTTTTGAAGTAGTACCGCCACTGAAGCCCCCACTGGAAGAGGTTCACATTGGGTTCTCCCGATGTTGTAACGGAGTTGATTCCATATTGCATATAGGGCCGTAGTTGCCAATGTTGTTTTGCGCCGCTATGGTTATAGGTGATACCCAGTTGCCATTGGGCAAGGTAACTGCGCTTATTGGTTTGCAGGAGGCTGTCAGCACCACTTGCGGAGGCTCCCGGCGTTGGTGCACTGGCCTGAGGAATGGCATTGCTGCTTTCCCTTAACCGCATCACCAATACGTTGTTGAGACCGGTATGGATCCACCAGCTGTTGTTTTGTTTGCCACCGAGTTTGAAGCCGATGAGCAGCGGAATTTCCACGGCCAGTTGCTGATATTTCACCGTTGGGTTAGCCACAACTGCCCTGCTGAAGAGGGTCCCATTTTGGAGGATGCTGTCTTTGTAAATCGTATAGGTCTGGTTCCAGCTATTGCTTTGAATGCCGAGACCGAAACTGAGCTCTGTCTTCTTATTTTTTTTCTGAACGAGGAGACCCAGGTTGGCATGATGGCCTGGCTTCCAGCTTGCAGTTCCCTGCGAGAAGGTGGAGAAGCCACCACTGCCTGTATTTGTATTCAGGTCCATCGCTTTTATGCCTCCGATCGCCTCAAAAGGATGATTGCGTCCAAGGCCTGCATATGTACCGAGATACCAACCCTTATCATTGAGGGAGCTCATGTTCGGAATGTTCTTCCGTATCATAGCAGAAACAAACAGTACGGTTTAGGGTGACGTGGTTTGAGTAGCATTGGTGTACGCGATGGTAGTTGTAATGTCCAGCGTTGGTCTCCATCGATCAATAT
>JBEISY010000212.1:0-4283 GCA_040375175.1 Chitinophagaceae bacterium | reverse complement strand
CACCAAGCCATTCACCCCAAGTGAATACCTCCAGAAACAAAAGGCCAATGGCGTTGAGAAAAAACTCGTTGGTTTTGAAATGATTGATAAGGGAATTCCGCGTCATGATTATCGCATCAAGGATGCCGAAGGTAATCTCATCGGCAGGGTAACTTCTGGAACGCAATCTCCTTCATTAGGTAAAGCGATTGGTCTCGGGTATGTGCGTACAGATCTGTCTGGCCTCGATAGCGAAATATATGTTGAAGTGCGCGACAAACTTCTGAAAGCAAAGGTTGTCAAAATCCCTTTCGCTTAAACCCTATCCTCCACCTCAAACCTCACCCTATAACCTGCTAAAAAAGGAATGTCGAAACCTCAACTATATACTTCGCTTTCTCCAGCGCTCGTGCATTTATACGATGTTTCGGACGCCATCGTTGTGATCATCGATGTACTCCGTGCCACTTCCACTATCGCAACAGCCTTGCATAATGGTGCGAGGTCCGTGATACCGGTAGCTACCGTTGCAAGATGTATTGAAATCGGGATGTCGATTGGCGCCATCACTGCCGGTGAGCGGGATGGAAAAGTAGCGGAAGGACTTGAGCATGGAAACTCGCCATTTGAATATCCTCCATCATTTGTACAGGGAAAAGATCTTGTGTTGACCACTACCAATGGCACCAAGCTTTTGCATATGGCACTGGATAACGGCGCAAAGGAAATCATTACCGGTTCGTTTCCGAACCTGAGTGCGGTTTGTGATCACCTGATCAAAAAGAAAATGAATGTGATACTGGGTTGTGCGGCCTGGAAAGACCGTGTGAACATTGAGGACACATTGTTTGCCGGAGCCGTGATTGACAGGGTCAAGGATCATTTCGATATCAAGTGCGACAGCTCCAGAATTGCCCTCAATCTTTATCATTCTGCGCAGCCTGATCTTTACGAATTCATGAAAGTGAACGAAGCTTCACACTACCATCGCCTCACAGGCTTTGGATTGGAAAAAGATATCAGGTATTGTCTTACACCGGATGGTGCAAATGTGCTTCCCGAATTTGTTGGAGACAAGTTAGTCAATAAGAGGCATTGAGGCATAGGGCACTAGGCATTGCCGCATTACCACACTACCGCATTGCCACATTGCCCTCGTTATCTTATCCAGAACGCCTTTGTATCAACCACCTTACCGGTGATAAACTCTGTATATCTTCTCAACTGCGCGTTATTGATACCGCGATTGTCAACGGCTAAACCCATCATTAGTTTTCCGGATTCGGTTGTATAAAACTGGCAGGGTTGGATCTTTGCGTTTTGTTTTAACAAGGCAGCATTGAGGATCGATTCATTAGCTGGCGCATCACCCAAGGATACCGTCAGCCACATATAGCTTCCACTGCTGCTGATCTGATATAAAATGGGCACATCGAGACCGTCTTTCGTGGTTTTGATTTCAAATTTTTCCTTTCCTTTAGCTGTGTCAATGTCTTTTACGGTGTATCCTAATTGGACCAGCATTTCCCGGAGTTTTGGTTGGGTGATGGGGTTACCCTCTTGTGCAAATCCATGTTTACTTACAGTAATGGACAATACGGTAAATAAAAAAGCGAATAATAACTGCTTCTTCATAAAGAATGTTTTGTTCATGTTTGGTTGGTGGCCAAATGTAAAAAAAATATCATTTCGTGATCAGGTTATGTCGCGAGGTACAGAGCGCAAATGATTATCTTTAAGGGAATCACTACAAGATGAAATTACGTTCACAGGATTGGTTTGGCAGAACCGGGAAAGACGGGTTTATCTACAGGGCATGGATGAAGAACCAGGGTATTCCCGATGAGGAATTCAGGGGTAAGCCTGTGATTGGTATTTGCAACACCTGGAGTGAGTTTACGCCATGTAATGCCCATTTCAGGGAGCTTGCTGAATCCGTGAAGAAAGGTGTGATTGCAGCAGGAGGATTTCCGGTTGAATTTCCGGTGATGAGCCTGGGAGAGACGCTGATCAAACCTACGGCTATGCTTTACCGTAACCTCGCCGCAATGGATACGGAAGAATCGATCCGCGCCAATCCCATGGACGGTGTAGTATTGCTTTGCGGATGTGATAAAACAACCCCATCGTTGGTGATGGGTGCAGCCAGTGTTGATCTGCCCACAATTGTAGTGTCCGGTGGTGCCATGCTTACCGGCCGTTTCCAGGGCAAAACCATCGGTACATCTGATGTCTGGCGGTTCAACGATGCCGTACGGAGCGGAGAAATGACCCAGGAAGAACTTACCGTTGCAGAAGCCTGCATGTGCCGGTCCCGCGGCCATTGCGCGGTGATGGGTACGGCCTCTACGATGGCCTGTATGGTGGAATCGCTGGGACTGACCCTCCCCGAAAATGCCGCGATCCCTGCGGCCGACAGTCGAAGGAAAGTGCTGGCCCAGTATTCCGGTCAACGCATTGTGGAAATGGTGAAAGAGGACTTACGGATGTCTAAGGTTCTTACGCGAGAAGCTTTTGAAAATGCCATCATGGTGAATGCAGCCATCGGTGGCTCAACCAATTTTGTGGTGCACCTCTTGGCCATCGCCGGAAGGGTAGGCATTCCGTTGGATCTGAAAGATTTTGATCTGCTGTCTGCCAATATTCCATTACTGGCTAACCTCCAGCCTTCGGGTAAATACTTCATGGAAGATTTTTACTACGCAGGTGGCTTACCCGCCGTGATGAAAGCCCTGCATACCAGTCTGCATCATCAAAACCTCGCGGTATCTGGGAAAGCCATCGAACAAAATTATCTGCAGGCACAATGTTATGATGAAGACGTTATTGGTTCATTGGAGAAACCGTTCAAGCCAGACACCGGATTGGTGGTGCTGAAGGGAAATCTTTGTACCGATGGCGCTGTTTTAAAACCCACTGCTGCCACGCCGGAGCTCATGCAACACAAAGGCCAGGCCGTGGTTTTTGAAAACATCGAAGACTATCATGCACGTATAGACGATCCTGCACTACCCGTCACTAAGGATAGCGTGTTGGTGCTGAAGAACGTTGGTCCCATTGGCTATCCAGGCATGCCTGAAGTAGGGAATATGAGTGTGCCGAAAAAATTACTGGAGCAGGGCGTGCATGATATGGTGCGCATTTCTGATGGCCGGATGAGTGGAACAGGTTTTGGGACCGTGGTGCTGCACGTTTCTCCGGAATCCGCCATGGGCGGCACTTTGGCACTGGTGCAGGATGGAGATTGGATTGAGCTGGATGTGGCTGGCCGCAGTCTTAACCTGTTGGTTGATGAAGCGGAACTTACACGCAGGCGACAGGCCTGGAAGCCGACGCACAGGGTTGCTCCAAGGGGATATGTGCAATTGTATCAGCAACATGTAATGCAGGCACACTTGGGGGTAGACATGGACTTTTGTGTTGGTGGTTCTGGGAGTGAGGTGACCAGAGATAGCCATTGATAATGGGGCAATGAGAAAGTGCGGCAGTGTGACACTGAATACAATTATGTTCATCAACAAGACATATATCATCACGGGTGCGGGGCAGGGAATTGGATTCACCATTGCTGAACGCCTTGCTTCGCAGGGGGCGGTGGTATTTCTGAACGATATCAATGAAGCGCTGGCGATTGAAGCGGCGCAACGCATAAGTGACGCTGGCGGGGACGCAACACCTGTTCCGGGTGATGCGGGTGATGTGAATTTCATCCGCCACATGGTTGATGCTGCCGTTGAAAAATCCGGTAAGATCGATGGGGTGGTTGCCAATGCAGGGATCACCACTTTTGGCGACTTTTTTTCCTACACGCCAGAGGCCATGCAACAACTGCTGCAACTGAATATTGCCGGTACGTTTTTTCTCACGCAAGCTGCTGCAAAACAAATGAGGAAACAACCGGAAGGTGGCAGCATCTTGTTGATGAGTTCCGTGGTGGGCATACAATCACACAAATACCTTGCAGCGTATGCCATGACCAAAGCAGCGATCCAGATGCTGGCCCGCAACCTCGTCATGGAACTTTCTCCTTACGGTATCAGGATCAATACGGTTGCGCCGGGTGCCACCATTACCGAGCGTACCATGGCCATTGAACCGGAGTATGTTGAAACCTGGGCCGCGATCACACCTTTACGCAAACCCGCTACCACCGGGGATATCGCAGACGCAGCGCTGTTTTTATTGTCGGACCATGCGGGACATATCACCGGACAGACCCTCGTGGTGGATGGTGGCTGGACAGCCGTTTCTCCAGCGCCTGGCGAAGCGCATTTCAAAGACGTTAAACAAGGCTAAATCAAGCT
>JBEISY010000176.1:0-4869 GCA_040375175.1 Chitinophagaceae bacterium | reverse complement strand
GGGTGGCAAGAACCTCGAAGACATGATTGCTTACGTTGATGAGGACGGCAACCTCAGCAGCACGCCACCGGAACATCGTCCTACTCCAAAACTTTAATTCAACAGTTCCTTCCCCAACAACTAAATATATTGTCATGAATATCGAAGTCATCGAAAAATTTGTAGAGAAAAAAGTCAGCCAGCCTGTAAACATTCACTTCAGGGGCCGCGCCACCGTTACTGGCATCTTCATCATGGGCCGCGATTTTGAAGAAATGAAGAAAAAGAATTTCTGGCGCATCGTTCCCAGTTCACGAATGGAAGAATGGAACAAGTCCAAAGACAATGGACTCAGCAGGTTATTCAATGGCAGCGAGTTCTCGAAACTTACTGAAGCCAGTTAGTTTCCGAAGAGGCAATGGGCAAAGGGCACTGGGCACTGCTGGTGCTAGATGCCTTTTGCCCATTGCCACGCTTAGCGCATCATTTTCTTACCTTAGGAAAATGATGCGCTCATACAAACTTCTACTTCTTAGCCTCCTGCCCTGTGCACTTCAGGCACAAAATGCAAACACACTCGTTTACGGCAAACCCGCCACTCAATGGGTGGAGGCACTTCCCCTCGGCAACGGAAAGATCAGCGCCATGGTCTTTGGGGGCGTGAAAGAAGAACTGATCCAACTCAATGAAAGCAGTTTATACAGCGGCGGACCCATGCCCGCATCCATCAACCCGGGCGTTCACCAATACCTCCCCGAGATCCGCAAAGCATTAATGGTGGATGGCGATTATGCCAAAGCCGAAGCACTCACTAAAAAAATACAAGGCCCCTATACCGAGTCTTATATGCCCCTCGGCGATCTTACCATCCAGCAATCTTACGATGGAGAAACAGTGACCAACTACCGAAGAACACTGGACCTTAACAGTGCAGTCACTACCACCCAGTTCATGATCAACGGTGTGAAATATTCCCGTGAAGCCTTTACCTCAGCGCCTGCCAATACTCTGGTGATCAAACTAAGCGCCAGCCAGCCGGGCAAACTGAATTTCACCGTAGCCCTCAGCAGTCCACTCCGCGCAACATCAACGATTGTAAACAGCACACTCTCCATGCAGGGCAAAGCGCCGGCCCATGTAGATCCCAGCTATTACAATCCGCCGAACAAAGAACACGTGGTCTATGCAGATACCTCCGGTTGCAGAGGCATGCGTTTCCAGGTGAAGCTCGAAGCAAAGAACCGGGATGGAAAGATCACCACGGAAGGAAACATACTTGTTGTAACCGGTGCCACTGAAGTCATCATCTATCTCGTGGCCACAACAAGTTTTAATGGGTTCGATAAATGCCCGGACAGTCAAGGGATAGATGAGAAAGCATTGGCAACGCAACAACTGAACAAGGCGGCAACGCAGCCTTACAAACAATTACTGAATAACCACATCACCGATTACCGAAAGTACTTCAATAGGGTTGACTTCACCATCACAGACACCATCGGAACAAAAAATCCGCAATGGAAAATGTATACCGATGAACGATTGAAAGCGTACAGCAAGGGTGCCCACGATCCAACCCTGGAAACAACTTATTTCCAATTTGGCCGGTATCTGCTGATCTCAAGCAGCAGACCCGGCGGCCCACCTGCCAACCTGCAGGGTATCTGGAACAAAGAACTCCGCGCACCCTGGAGCTCTAACTATACCATCAACATCAACACGGAGATGAACTATTGGCCCGCGGAAACCACCAATCTCTCCGAAATGCATCTCCCTTTACTTGAACTCCTGAAGCCTCTATCGGTCACGGGTACCCGAACTGCTAAAGAATTTTACAATGCCCGTGGATGGGTGGCGCATCACAACACTGATATCTGGGCGCTCTCCAATCCCGTCGGCGATTATGGCGGTGGTGATCCGGTTTGGGCCAATTGGCCCATGTCTGCCGCCTGGCTCTGCCAGCATCTTTGGGAGCATTATGCATTCACCGGAGATAAAAAGTTCCTTCGTGAAACCGCGTATCCACTGATGAAAGAAGCGGCCCTGTTTTTGCTTGATTTTATGGTGACGGATAAAGATGGAAAATTAGTGACCGCCCCTTCGGTATCTCCGGAGAATCGTTTTTTTGATGCCAATAAAAAATCCCAAAGTGTAAGCGTGGCGGCTACCATGGATATGAGCATCATTTGGGATCTCTTCACCAATGTATCGGAGGCATCACAGGCTTTAAACGTTGATGAATCTTTCCGTACCAGCATTCTGGCCAAGCGTTCGCAACTCTATCCCATGCAGATCGGCAGCAAAGGACAGCTCCTGGAATGGCAGAAAGAATTTGAAGAGACCGAGCCGGAACATCGTCACGTTTCCCATTTGTTTGGGCTCCATCCCGGCAGGCAGATCACCAAAACATCGGCTCCGCAATTCTTTGAAGCAACCAAAAAGACACTGGCCATGCGCGGTGATGGCGGCACCGGCTGGAGCCGCGGCTGGAAGATCAACTGGTGGGCGAGGTTGCAGGATGGGGATCACGCCTACTACCTCGTGCGACAGTTATTGCAATACACCAACACAAAAGATACCGAGATGCGCAATAGTGGCGGCACCTACCCTAACATGTTTGACGCACATCCGCCTTTCCAGATCGATGGAAACTTTGCCGGTACAGCAGGCATGGCAGAAATGCTTCTGCAAAGTCACGAAGGCTTCATCCACCTGCTGCCCGCACTGCCCAATGCATGGACCTCGGGAACCATCAAAGGTCTCAAGGCAAGGGGTGCGTTTACCGTAGACATGCAATGGGAAAAGGGCAGGCTTTCATCGGCCACCATCCTGTCCAACCAGGGCGGGGAATGTGTGCTCTATAGTCGCGTACCCCTTGCTGTTCAGGGTATTAGCGCGCAATCCAGTTCTAACGGAGAAGGATACACGATCCGTTTCCAGACATCCAAAGGAAAAATCTACCATATAAAATCCTGATGAACACATCATGGATGGTATGATATTTCGTTTATATCGGGTATGGTATGGCGATTACTCCTCGTGTTCTTATGTAGTGTTGCACTCGATTGCAAGAAACCGAACGCAAACCCTGATCAATCCTTTATTGTGCCACAACACTGTCTGTATCGATGTTGAGCAGGCTGGAATCGATGTTATTCATCAGACCTGAGGTATCAATATTGTTCATCCAGGCTGTATCAATCTCCATCGAAGAAGCTCCGCCAAGTCCACTCAATCCACCACTCGCCATGATAGCCGCAAAAATGGCAAACCACAAAATCATTGCCAGTACAAACAAGATGACCATCATCATCAGGTAAGCGCCGGCCCATCTTTTGCGAATGATATTTCTGGGATCACTGTCTACGGCCCAGATGATCAGGAAGATGAAGCCTACCAGTGGAATGATGGTGATAAGGATGTTGATGACCCAGTCCTTGAACGAAGGAACATTGATTTCCTGTTGATTTTTTGTGATTGCTGTTTCCATGAGATGTCAATTGGTTTGATTCCAACATACAACATTTTTAGTATTTATGGATACCCGAAATGTATAGTTCATGCAATCCTAATCCTGTCCTACCTTTACAGGATGCTGCAGTCCGGCCAATATATCCAGGCAACACATTTGCTGAAAGGCGACTATTTTGAAGGGGCCAGGATCCTTTTGGTGAAGCATGACGAGGATGAAAGCATCGGCTTCATCACCAACAAGTCCTTTCCAAAACACCTGAATGAACTGATTGAATTCAGCAATTGCTCACCCATTCCGCTCTGGGAAGGTGGTCCGGTGGGTCAGGATCATTTGTATCTGGTTCATTGCAGGCCCGACCTGATTAATGGCGGGCAACGCATGAGTCAGGGAATGTATTGGGGTGGATCGATGGATGACCTTGTAGCGGCGCTTGCTGCGCAGGAGATACAAGTTGATCAATTCACTTTGTTCTTAGGTTATTGCGGTTGGGATGCTGGAGAGTTGGATCAGGAATGCAGGGAAGGCTGCTGGTTGCAGCAGTGATAACATTCAAGATTAAACATAGCTATGCTTCACATAATTATTTCAATCGTCATTTGGGCGTCCGTTGGCATTTTCTTATTCATGCAACGCCCTGCATTTGGTCGCAGGCCGGGCAGGGCGCGAAAAGAGGCATTTGGTAAATTGGATAACTATACAAATGGTGCGTTCCAGAACGCAGAGCACACACCGCCTTTTGCCGAAGGTGT
Source organism: Chitinophagaceae bacterium (assembly GCA_040375175.1). GTDB lineage: Bacteria > Bacteroidota > Bacteroidia > Chitinophagales > Chitinophagaceae > Pollutibacter. Next base: position 666 of record JBEISY010000176.1, on the reverse strand, counting down.
TACATATACCAAGGTGCTTCGGGATTTTATTTTTCAAAAGAATCCGTTGAAGCGCCCGCCATCGGTTCTACCATCAAAAAAAACTGATCTCCGCGCGTTAGGGCCTGATGAAAATGTCATCGTATGGTTTGGGCACTCTTCCTACTTCATGCAGGTGGATGGAAAGCGGATACTTGTTGATCCCGTCTTCAGTGGCAATGCTTCACCCCTGCCGAACACGATGCGGAGTTTTCCGGGCGCTGATATATATACCGTAGAAGACATGCCAGAGATTGACATGTTGTTGCTAACGCATGACCATTGGGATCACCTGGATCATGCTACTGTACTAGCATTAAAACCTAAAGTAAAGTATATCTATACCGGATTGGGTGTTGCGGAACACCTGGAACGAGCCCGCCATCAAGGTTTCTGCTTATGCAGCGGAGGCGCAAATGCCATTGGTTGTACCGATGATCGGTGAACGAGTGAGTCTCGATGATCTCAACAAAAACTGGGATGCCTGGTGGCTTATGCCGGAAGTAAAATCGTGAACTCGGATCCTTTACCGGGTTCACTGCTGGCTGAGATCATGCCACCATGACGTTCCACGATCTTTCTGCAAAGACTCAATCCTAAACCAGTCCCATCATATAGATCTTTTGGATGCAAACGCGCGAAAGTGTG
>JBEISY010000336.1:0-3096 GCA_040375175.1 Chitinophagaceae bacterium | reverse complement strand
GACTACGAGGCGGAGTACAATAAGATTCAGGAGCGCAAGCGGCTGAAAGATTAAGAGATTGTCGCATTTTTACCACTAATCTTTCTTTGGGTCGATGGATGTTTGTAATCACAAAACACACCATCTATGCAAAGAAGAAAATTCCTGGCTGCCACCGCTGCAGCCATTCCGGCCATCGCCATCGGTAAAGAAATTCCTGCACAAAGAACCGGCAAAGGGTTTGTGGTGAAAGCCAAAAAGAGCCAGTTTGACGAGACCACCAAGCTATACGGCACAAGTCCTAACGACATCAAAGTGTCCACCAAAGACACAAACGGCGATCTTACCATTTTTGAATATGCAGGAAATGTAAAGGGCGGACCGCCATTGCATATTCACTTGCACCAGGACGAGATCTTTTTCATCGTCGAGGGCAACTATACCTTCAAAGTTGGCGAAGACATCCATCAACTAGCGGCGGGGGATACCATTTTTCTACCCAGGCAGGTGCCCCATACTTTTGCACAAACGTCGGATACGGGCAAGATGTTTTTCCTGTTCACGCCCTCCGGCAAGATGGAAGACTATTTCCGCGTCATTGGCAGTCTGACCGCACCTCCAACCCCTGAGCAGGGCGCGAAGATCTTTGCGGATCATGACATGAAAGTGGTGGGACCGCCGTTAGTAGTGTAAAGGGGATAGGGGGAGGGAGTAGGAATACGGTTAATTATTGTAACTTGATGCTATGACGACTGACATGAACCATCTTACTACAGCGCAGAAAGATATGCGCAGCGGATATGCCGATGGTGCACCGGGTATCATCACCTCCGGTGCCGTATGGATAACTGCTGCGATGGTGACTCTCAATTCCTCCCCGAAACAAGGAATCTGGACCCTGATCATTGGCGGTATGTTTATCTTCCCGCTGAGTATGCTGTTGTCGAAATTGCTTGGCGTACCGGGAAAACATCATCAACAAAATGCCCTCGCAAAACTGGCCATGGAAGGAACCATCTGGATGATCATGTGCATCCCACTGGCTTACGGATTATCCTTGCAAAGAAGTGAGTGGTTTTTCCAGGGCATGTTGCTGATCATTGGTGGCCGATACCTGACCTTCGCCAGCGTGTATGGATTGCGCACCTACTGGATCCTCGGCGCACTATTGGGTTTGGTTTCGATGGGTTTGTTTATGACCCGCTCAGGTCCCGTCCCTTCAGCGTTTGCAGGTGGCATCATTGAGTTGGTCTTCGGTATTTTCATGTTTTTCCAATTTAAGAGATCAAGAGATTGAGAGATGGTACTCCAGGAATACGCTCCACATCCAGCATTGAAAGAATACATCCGGACCTACCGGTTGGTACACTTTCCATTTGCTTCCGATGGTGAGCCTCCTTTCAAATTGTACCCACCCCGGCCGGAGCATTGCCTTACTTTTTATGCGCAAGACAAAGAAAAAGTCATCTACCAGGGATCTGGTACCGAAACCGGTAACCTGGGTACCGTTTTGTTTGGCCAGCAAACAGAGGTCACGCAGCGCTTTGTGGGCCGGCAGTTTCTACTGATCCAGGTGGTCTTTGCGCCGGGTGCATTGTATCGGATGACTGGCATTCCATCTACCGAAATCACAAACCGATACATCGACGCAGAAACGGTTTTTTCTGCAAACATTAAGTTTGTGAATGAGCAGATCAATGATTGTGGCAATTACCGAGAGATGATTACCGTGGTTGACAGATTCCTGCTGGATCAACTGCGGCAACAAGCCGGTGATGCGCATGGGATCGACCATGCAACGGCGCGAGTGTTCAAAATGGGCGAACTGCCAACCGTTGATCAATTGGCCGGCATGGCCTTTCAAAGTGTGAGACAGTTTGAGCGCAGTTTTAAAATGAGGATGGGCGTGTCCCCCAAATACTACCTGAAGATTTTCCGTTTTGAGAATGCTTTCCGGATGAAAAATCAGTATCCTGAAAAAGATTGGCTGTCCATCGCCCTGCATTGCGGCTACCACGATTATCAACACCTCGCACGCGACTATGTAAGCCTGACCGGATACACCCCCAGGGATTTTCATACCATCGGTCTCAACGGGCCAGAGCGGGTTTTCGGGGAAGTTGACACCTATTAGTATAGTATCCGTTATATTTATTGCCCTAATTAACGGAACATGAGAAAACGTTTACTCACGCTATTGCTGTGTGCAAGCTGGACCATGGCATCGGCACAGGATTATTCCAATGCCGCCGGCCAACAGGCTCGCTTGCAGGCCCTTTCCAAGACGCACCCGCAACTCGTTACGCTGAAGAGTCTCACGAAAACAAGCGGTGGAAAAGACATCTGGCTTCTCACCATTGGAACGGGCAAAACAGAAACCAAACCCGCCATCGCAGTCATCGGTGGGGTGGAAGGCAACCATCTGATGGGTACCGAGCTGGCCATCGGCTTTGCCGAAAACCTGCTCGCCAAAGCTGGAACGGATTATGTGAAGAATCTCCTCGCCAAAACCACCTATTACGTTTTTCCAAACATGAGTCCCGATGCGATGGAGCAATACTTCGCATCGCTCAAATATGAACGCATGGGGAATGCAGTGGAGACCGATGACGATCGCGATGGCAAACTGAATGAAGATGCCATGGACGATCTGGACCGCAATGGCAAGATCACCTGGATGCGCGTGAGTTCACCCATCGGTGATTATAGATTACACCCGGATGATCCCCGCGTGTTGATCAAGGCCGATTCCACCAAGGGTGAGCGCGGTCAGTACTTGTTGTTGCAGGAAGGCATGGATAATGATAAAGACGGTAAACTGAATGAAGACGGTGCCGGTGGCATCGCCTTCAATAAGAACCTCACTTATATGCATCGCACTTTTGCTGCGGGTGCAGGCGACTACCCCGCATCAGAAAAAGAGACAAGAGCATTGCTGGATTTTCTTTACGATGCATTCAATGTGTATGCCGTCGTGAGTTTCGGCAGCAACAATAACCTCAGCACAGCCATCGCCTTCAATCCCGCTGCTGCACAACAACGCATCACCGCAGGTTGGGCCGAGGCCGATACCCGCGCCAACAGCGCCGTGAGTGAACTCTACAACAAAACAACAGG
>JBEISY010000266.1:0-3785 GCA_040375175.1 Chitinophagaceae bacterium | reverse complement strand
GGCATTGGTAACCTGTATCTTCCGATCCCATCCTTTTTCTTCCATCACGTGCACATAACTGGGTAAGCCACTTCGATGGTTAAGGAGTGTTTTGACGGTGACTCCGGGATAATTGAACCCGGGAAGATAAACTGAGGCCTCCTCGTTGATATCCAGCTTTCCTTCTTCCCAGAGTTTTAGGGTAGCCATTCCCGTGAAAGTCTTGGAAACAGAAGCCAGATGAAAAGGGGTGTTGGCATCGATGCTATCTTTCTGACCAATATGCTTTGAACCTGCATACTTTTCAAAGACGATCTGCCCGTTTTTGGCAACAATCATTGCACCATTGAACCCTGACTTTTTAAGATAAAGGTCATAGAAATCTTGAGTGACCCGGTAATATTTTTCAGCCTCTGCAGAAGGATGACCAGATTTAGGAGCAAGATCCCCGGGAACCTGGGCTGATTTTGCCTTATCTGTTATTCGCTTGTCCGTAGTGGCAAAACAACCTGCCAATACAGTTAGCAATAGGATGGATATAATATTTTTCATACAGGATGGATAGTTAAGATTGGAAAAGCTTTACTAAGTTATTAGTTATTAATTTCGCCCACAAACTATTGTAACACAATTTTATGTCTGACCCCAAAACAACCAGCTACCCCAAAGACAAGATCAATATCCTTTTTCTTGAAAACATCAGTGAGACCGCTGTGAAACAGTTTCGGGAAGCGGGCTATATCAATGTCAGAAAGCTGTCCGGTGCGCTGAGTGAAGATGAACTTATACAGGAAATTCGTAATGTCCATATGCTTGGCATCAGATCTAAAACGCAAATTACAAGTCGCGTTTTGGATGCAGCCAGCAAACTTCAGGCCATAGGTTGTTTTTGCATAGGGGTGAATCAGGTAAATCTCCGTTCTGCAAGGGAAAAGGGAGTTGTGGTTTTCAATGCCCCTTACAGCAATACCCGTTCTGTGGCTGAACTGGTCATCGGTGCGTCTATCATGCTGATCCGGAGAATTGTAGATAAGAATATGGCAGCGCATAACGGCATCTGGATGAAAGAAGCTAAAGGCAGTTATGAATTGCGTGGCAAAACCCTGGGAATCATTGGATATGGGAACATTGGTACCCAGGTGAGCATCCTCGCAGAAGCTATAGGGATGCGGGTCAGGTATTTTGACGTGGCCACCAGGCTGCCTCTCGGCAACGCTGAACCATGCCGGTCCATAAAGGAACTGGTGAGTAAATCCGATATCGTTACACTGCATGTTCCTGAAACGGCGCAAACCCGGAACATGATCAATAAAACAGTTCTGAAGCAATTTAAGAAAGGAGCCATCCTGCTCAATTACGCACGAGGAGAGGTGGTTGATATTCAGGCCCTCACTAAAGCGCTGGAATCAGGACAACTGGGTGGTGCGGCTATTGATGTATTTCCATGGGAGCCAGAGAAAAACGGAGACGCATTTATCACACCTTTACAACATCTGTCCAATGTGCTGTTAACGCCACATATTGGTGGTTCAACAGAAGAGGCGCAGCAGAACATTGGGGTAGACGTGAGTGCTAAGTTGTTTCATTACCTGGAGATGGGCACCACAACAGGTTCACACACCGTTCCGGAACTGAGCCTGCCTCCGCAGGAAGGCACACACAGGATTCTACATATTCATAACAATGTACCCGGCGTACTTTCGTCCATTAACTCAACCTTGTCAGCCAATAACATTAACATCCTCGGGCAATACCTGAAGACCAATGAAGAGATCGGATATGTGGTGTTGGATGTAGACAAAAAACTTTCTTCTAAGGCCTTGTCTTTGTTGAAAGAGGTTAAAGAGACGATCAAAGTAAGGATGCTGTATTGATGGAAGATATCGATCAAATACTGAGGGCTTTTGGACTGGATGCGGACAACTACCAGGCAGCGTCTTTCGGTTCCGGTCTGATCCATGCAACTTTTAACATAACGAGACAAGGAACTCCTGAATTCATCCTTCAGAAAGTAAACCATAGTGTATTCCGGCATCCGGAAGATATCGCCCATAACATCAATATCCTTGGCCGCTATCTCGCGCATCATGCGTCCAGCTACACATTTACCATTCCCGTTAAAACTTTGGACGAGGAAGATTACTGCATGCATGATGGCGCATACTTCAGGCTGTTTCCTTTTGTACAAAACTCCCATACCATTGATGTTTGTACTACGCCCACACAAGCCTGGGAGGCCGCTGCACAGTTTGGTAAGTTCACCGCTGTATTGAAAGCCTTTGACACCTCCTTGCTGCGATATACCATTCCCGGATTTCATGACCTGAGCTTGCGGTACCGGCAGTTTCAAGAAGCATTGAAAGATGGTGATCAGAACCGGCTTGCTGCCTCAAGGGCAGTTGCTACGAATTTGCTCTCGTACAAAAACATCGTTGATCGGTTTGAAACATACAAATCATCCACCGCATTCATTACTCGTGTAACGCATCATGACACCAAGATCAGCAATGTCTTGCTGGATGAAATGGAGAAGGGGATCTGTGTGATTGACCTGGATACCGTGATGCCGGGCTTGTTCATCAGTGATGTAGGTGACATGATCCGGACCTATGTATCTCCCGCCAATGAAGAAGAACAGGATCTGCAGAAGGTTGTGATCCGGAAGGATTTTTTGGATGCCATCATCAGCGGATATAGTGAACACATGCATGACCTGCTCCATGCGGAAGAAAAAACTGCCTTTGTGTATGCAGGTGAGTTTATGATCTATATGCAAGCCTTACGTTTTTATACGGATCATCTCTGGAATGATCGGTATTATGGTGCCCGCTATGTTGGACATAACCTTGTGCGCGCACAGAATCAACTGCGGTTACTGGAGGAGTTGATCAGGGCCGCTTCGTAGTGTCCGATGTTGTTTTTTCTTCAAGGGAGGTCTGGTAAAGATTGACCTGCTCCAGTTGTGTCAGTTGCCGGAGTATTTGTTGTGATTTTTTGGTGATCCCGGAACCCGCCAGGCTGAGTCTTTTCAACTGCCTTGCCTCACCAATGGCTTCAACGAGTTCGTCCTTTACCATGGGTCCTTCTGCTTTGATCCAATACAGTTGGGGAGCGATGGCTTTCAACGCTGTCAACATGCTGTCTGTGATGGCTGTACAGTTAACAAAATTTACATTCAGCAAATTGCTGCCTTGTGCTATAGGGATCACAATGACACCCTTCGATTTCAATAATGCTATTTCTCTATCCGGTGCTGCTGCTACTTCCGGTAGGCCGGCAGGCGCAGCCGTTTCCGTTCCTGCTTTGTGCATCAGTGAGTGTAGGGCTGGTTGAATACTTGCATCTGGTGCGAGTTCTTTTACCGTCGCAGAAAAGGATGCTCCTTTTTGAATCCACCATTGAATCAGTTTGATTTGTTGGGTAGTTAACTGACCTTTCTCTTTTGGCGGCATGTGGTCCTCATCATCTGGTGGCAGCACGATACGATTGATCATTTCAGATGCATCCAAGTTTCCGGCCGTGATGGTTGCACCTGATTTTCCTCCTTTTACAATCCATTCCTGACCGTCTAAGCGTAGCTTGCCTTTCTGTTTATTGGGGCCATGGCAGGAAACACATTTCTGCATAAGGATGGGTGCAACGATATCTTTGTAGACAAGCGCTTTGTCAATATCCTTGATCACCGGAATCTCCGCTTCAGCTGTCTTTTCATCGCGCCACAAAAACGATTCACCATGGGTAAGGGTTCCACCCTGGTGCCCGGTTATGATCAGTAGGGCAAGTACAATCAAAGACAAAATGTGCTG
>JBEISY010000337.1:0-3092 GCA_040375175.1 Chitinophagaceae bacterium | reverse complement strand
TACCTACATCATAAGTACGGAACACTGTTGGCATTGCCTTATCCTGATGCGCTATCGCGATGGGCTCCCGCTTGCTTGTCAACAGCACGGGAGTGCCAAACACGGGATCGGGAATCGTATCACCCAACACACCGGCCAGCACCAATGGCCCGTATTTAAAGGCAACTCTGTTTGGATTATCCGGCATGGCCTCGGTATACAACTCCATGGGTGTAGTGATAACGATGCTATCCCCTTTTTTAAAAGACCCATCTATAAGATAATAACCATCTGCTCCGGCATCAACCCGCAACCGCTGTCCATTCATCTCAACTTGTGGCCTTCCTTTTTGCCAGAATGGCTGCCGCACCTTAATCCCTGCCTTCACCACCTCTGCCTGTTCAAATCGCAACACCACGCGTTCACTTTCGGGAAACGCCGTGCTCATCGTCATCACCATTCCCTTCTCTTTCCACTTTACTGTTGAAGGAATAAATAAATTCACCCAGAGATTATTGTTATCATAACTATAGATCTGCTCCTGATACTTACTATGGTTCTCAATGCCACTGCCCACACAACAGGTAAATGTGTTGAATGAATCCGAGAATTGCTTACGCGTACCCATCCGCAAGGGAACGAAATAACACATCATACCCGTCTCCGGATGTTGTGACGCCAGGATATGATTGTACAACGCACGCTCATAGTAATCCATATACTGTGCACCCGGATCCCAAGCATTGAGATGCCGCGTGAGTTTGAGCATATTGTAGGTGTTGCATGTCTCACAAGTATTATCACTCAACCGATCACTCAGTTTCCCTTCTTCCCCGCAATACTCGTAATTACTGTTCCCACCAATCACATAACTGTGCTTTCCTGTCATGACCTCCCAGAAAAACGAGGCGATCGTACTATCTCTTTTGTTCCCGGTCAGTTCGTATTGCAAGGCCGACCCTATCGCTTTCGGCACATTGGTATTGGAATGTTTTCCGGGCAGGGGATCGATGCGTTGCGAGAGCAATTCCATCACGAAGAAATCATAGAATTTATAGGAGAGATCGAGATACTTTTTATTACCCGTGAATGCATATATCTGCGCGAGCACATCGTTCATCCCTCCATATTCACATTTCAGCATTTTCTGCCGGCTGGAATCCGGCAAACCATTCACGATGTCATAGGTCCAGTCGGCCATGCCCTTCAACACCTGCAGCGCCTGCGGATTATTGGTGAACTGGTACACATCAACCAGTCCGGCCATCACCTTATGCACCGTATACCATGGACTCCAGCCGCCGTTGAGATCGAAACCGGAGGATTTGATATCGCCCCGTTTCACTTTAGCGAAGATGGAGTCTTCACCAGGTATGGCGCCTATATAGCCGGTTTTGCGCGACTTCTGACATCTTGCAAGTTCACTAACGATATAGTCTAACCGCTTTTTAAGTTCCACATTGCCCGTAGATACATACATCATCGATGCCGCGGAAAGATAATGGCCGAGGGTATGACCCGATAATCCTTCCGATTCCCAGCCCTTGTACACAGAATCCTTCACGGGCAATTTTGCATACAGATGAAAACGATGCAGTAACCGATCCGGCTTCAACAACAACAAATAATTCAGGTCTTTCTGTCTTGCATTGTAAAAAGGAGAGGGTGCATTGAGGCTCACATCCTGCAGGCGAAACGCCTTCACCACCGGTTGTTTCACGAGCGGCGCCTTGTAGGATACCACCTGGGCTTGCAACGCCACAGTACTACAAATCAGTAGACTAATCAGAAAGATCCTTTTCATATCCTCAAAATACAAATTGGAGGGGGAAACATCCAGCACCAGAACCTTTTTTCCGTAATTTCCACGGAATGAATGGATTCCAAAGGTTTAAGCGCGCGCTAGGTCCTGGCATCGTTACCGGCGCAAGTGATGATGATCCCTCCGGTATTGCAACTTATACACAGGCCGGCGCTATGTTTGGCTTGAGTTTCCTCTGGACGGCCATTGTGACCATGCCGATGATGATTGCCGTGCAGGAGATGTGTGCTAGAATTGGCATCGTGACCAGGCAAGGATTGACGGGACTATTGAAAAAAGAATATCCGCGATGGGTCATGTGGGTCATGATCATCTTCAGCGCTCCGGCCATCATCCTGAACATCAGTGCAGACCTCGCGGGAATGGGTGCAGTTTGCAATCTGTTGCTTCCCTCCATTCCTTCATCGGTTTTTGCGGTATTCTTTTCTATCCTATTGCTGTTCTCGCTGATCAAATTCAACTACCGAAGAATTGCAAATATTCTTCAATTTCTCTGCCTGGTGTTACTGTGTTATCTCATCGTTCCATTTCTTTCGGACACTCCATGGGCCACGGTACTAAAAAAAACAATTATTCCGGATTTCAGCTGGAACAAAGACTATATCGGTATACTCGTTGCTATTCTTGGTACAACCATCTCACCGTATTTATTTTTCTGGCAGACATCTATGGAAGTGGAAGAAGTGGAATCGAAAAATGTTTTCGTGAATAAGAGCTTGATCAGTGATATGCGCACCGATGTTCGTGTAGGCATCGTATTCTCTAATGTCATCTGCTTCTTCATCATTCTCGTTGGTGGAACTGAACTGCATGCCAAAGGCATCACCGATGTGCAAACCGTTGATCAGGCCGCATTGGCATTGAAACCCATTGTAGGTAACGGTGCTTATTTGCTATTTGCTATTGGCGTAATTGGTACAGGTCTTCTCGCTATTCCAGTGTTGGCGGGCTCACTATCATATATGTTCAGCGAAGCTTTTGGATGGAAGGAAGGACTGAACAAAACCTTCCACCAGGCGCCGGGATTCTACGTAGCCTTGATCATTTCTGTTGTGGTAGCACTGGGTATTAATCTGGCAGGAATCAATCCTGTTAAAGCGCTTATATACACCGCGATGTTGTACGGCGTTACCGCACCCGTCCTCATCGGCATCATCCTTCACATCTGTAACAACAAGCGGGTGATGGGTGAATATGCAAATAAGAAAATACACAATATCATCGGGATCATAACCTTGCTGGTGATGACCGCAGCGGGAATCGCGCTATTAGCTACTAGCTATTAGCTAGT
>JBEISY010000431.1:0-2243 GCA_040375175.1 Chitinophagaceae bacterium | reverse complement strand
GGGGAGGGCGATAATGATTACCAATACCAGCATATATCCGAGGGAAGGATAGGTTTTCAATTTAAAATCCCTGAGCCTCCCGGTGAGTTTCCAGGTGAATGCAAAGCCCATTTCCTCGGCTTTGGAGCGCGTCAACCAGCTGGCGAGTTTATCTGACCAATGTTGTTTGTGTACTTTGTTTGCAACAGCCTTTGCTGACTCTGAGCCGGATCCTGCAATCAATCCAAGCTTTCTGTTGAAAGAGGGCGCAAAAACGCGAATGATAAGCCATAGACAACCGATGGGCATAAACAGGGATAAAGCCGCCGCCAACCATTGATAAGCAGATCCCTGTAGCTTTAGTAAAACGCCAAATGCATTGGCGAACCATGCCGGCGGAATCAGCAGTGCCCACCATTTCTCAGGAAGGGTATATGATTCCAGTACCGCACGGTCAATCATCCTTGGCAGTAACTGATAGCTGGCATAGATCAAGATGGCGAAGACTACCTGGAAACTGGTGATGATGGACTTGAATTTCTCAGGAGTGGAGATCTTCAGGATCACGAGATATGCAGCGTTCACAAGAAAGATGGTGAAAAGGACTACCAGAGGTAGCAACAACGCATGCCAGAGGATGCCATTGATGCCGTATCGGATCCCTACCGTTACAAAGCCAGCAACACTCAATGGCAGAACCATTTTCCCGATATATACAATGATGTGCAAGAGCCTTGACATCATAAAGGTGCGGTCGTTGATGGGCCTGGGGAGAATAATAGCGTTGTCCCTCACATCAATCAGAACAGAAGTGAAATCACTGATCAGCGTGGCAGCGAGGAAGAACATGAGCATGCCATAGTACCCCATCATGGCTGTCACGGGATCGTTAATGAGGACGGTGGGAAGGATGAATAAAGTGCCCATCATCAACATCATACCCGTAAAGAGAAGAGACTTGTTGGAGGCCTCTTCTTCGTCTTCCGCTTTTTTTCGCTGTAGTGGATTGGGTCTTCTATCGTCCAGCGAAAGTTTGAGGTCCAGGATCGTATACAGATGATCTGTGTTTACACCGAGTTTCCGATAGATCGTTTTGGGCCACATCACGAGGGAGAGCATGAGCCGGTTCATCAGGGATCTTTCAGTTGCCATCGTTCAATGCATTGATGAGGTCCAGCGCCTGGTTGGCGGATTCCTGTCCTGAGGTGAGGGATGCAAATACGTTTTCCAGACTGCCGAGGTTGCCGGACTGTTGTTGCAGATCCTGAAATGTGCCATCGGCCACCACTTCACCGTTGTTGATGAGCACAATGCGGTCAGAAACTTTTTCCACGATGTCCATCATGTGACTGCAATAGAAAATGGTTTTGCCTTCACTGGCCAAACGCGAGATCAGTTCTTTAACGATGATCACGCTGTTGGCATCGAGGCCACTCAATGGTTCATCAAGGATGATGATCTCCGGGTTGTGAATAAGACCCGAGGTGATCAGCACTTTCTGCCGCATGCCTTTGGAAAAGGTATCCATGCGTTGGTGGATATTTCCGCCGAGGCCAAATGCCGTCAACATTTTTTCAATGCGGTCGTCTGCAAGCGCCTGCGGCATATCATGCAGTTTGGCCATGAAGCTGAGGAATTCATAGGGCGTCAATGCCTCATATAGTTCAGCCAGTTCAGGAACATAGCCGATCTTTTTTTTAGCGCCGATGGGATCCTTGTGGATATCAATGCCACCCACTTTTACAACGCCTTCGTAATTGCCGAGGATACCGCAGATGATCTTTACTGTAGTGCTTTTACCCGCGCCGTTGGGGCCGATGTAGCCGATCACCTGACCGGGTTGGATGTGGAGGTTGATACCACGGAGCACCATCTTGTATCCGTATGATTTGTAGACATTGTCCAGGGATATGACAGGTTCCATGCCCTGAAGTTACAGTAATTTTGCACCCGGTACTTCCAGGATCAGCCCTTCGCCATAACAACCTGCGGGGGTCTGGTAGCCGGGCTTCCAGTTCCCATCCAGTATCTTTTTGGCAATCAATAGACTAGTGATGGCGGTCAGGGTATATCCTTCCGGGCACTTCAACCTTCCAGCTTCAACCTTCCCACTGCTATTGGAAACTTCGCCCCACACCAGGCTCATCGATTTTGCGCGCTGCTCATCCGTGGGTCCGGCAGGCCTGCTCCTGATCTTCTTCAACTGCCGGTTACGCATAAACGAAGTTCTCAGCAGCCAGTTAAAGGCCCATTGGTATTTGAGT
>JBEISY010000234.1:0-4047 GCA_040375175.1 Chitinophagaceae bacterium | reverse complement strand
ATTCCCGGCAACATGCTCAAGAATACAAAGGTTTTTGCCGATACCATCGCCCAGGCTATTCTCACATGGAGCAAAGGGGACAATTACAATCAGACACGCGGTGCTTCCCGATATGAAGTGAATGAAGCGCCCGGCAGATGGGTTCCCACACCTCCCACTTATACCACCGGACTGGAACCACACTGGATGACCATCCGGCCGATGGTGCTGGATTCAGCATCAGCAGTGATCTGCAAAAGACCACCGGTGTACGATGTGAAGAATAAGAACAGTGTGTATTTCAAAGCGTTGATGGAAGTAAAGAACATGGGAGACAGCCTCACCGAAGAGCAAAAGCACATCGCAGATTTCTGGGACGATAATCCGTTCAAGATGAACGTTACGGGACATGTGATGTATGCAACCAAAAAATTCTCTCCGGCAGGTCATTGGATGAACATTGTTGGTATCGGCGCGCAGAAGGCGGGTGCAGATTTGCACACCACCATTGCAGCCTATGCGCAAACATCCATCGCCCTGTTTGATGGTTTCATTGCGTGCTGGGATGAAAAATACAGAAGCAACTATATCAGGCCAGAGACGGTGATCAATCAACTTGTTGATCCCAACTGGCAGCCTTACATACAAACACCACCATTCCCTTCTTATGTGAGTGGACATTCAACCATCTCCAATGCTGCGGCAGAAGTGATGACCTCTTATTTTGGCAAGGTGTCTTTTACAGACACTTCATCGATGGAATTCGGTATTGCCAGCAGGGAGATCAAGAGCTTCAAAGAAGCTGCATTGGAAGCCAGCATCTCCAGGCTCTACGGCGGTATTCATTATCGCTTTGACCTGGAAGAAGGAAACCTGCTGGGCACAAAGGTGGGAGAGATGGTGGTGAGCCGCATTAAGATGCGGAAGAACCAGTAGCCCTCTACTTAAAAGCTCAAACCTTAGTCATCATGACAATCAAGAAAATCATGATGGTGTTCATATTGTGTGCGTCTTTTGGTAAGCTGAAAGCGCAAACGGAGTGGGATGCCATTATGATGAATAAAAACCAATTGTGCATCGGTCCGATGTACACGCATTCTTCATGGAAAAACTACTGGGAAGGAACGCTGAAGCGTGACAACCTGAACCTGGGCACCGTCACCAGTCAGTCCGTTATGATCGGTGCCAATTATGGCATCACAGACAACCTCAATGTGATGGTAGCTGCACCTTATGTGTGGACGAAAGCATCAGCAGGAACATTGAAAGGCCAGAGCGGCATACAAGATGTATCCGCCTTCGTGAAATGGCGGGCCATCAATACAAAGCTGGGCAAGGGTAAGTTGGCTGCTTACGTGCTTGGTGGTTTAAGTACGCCATTGTCAGACTATGTGATCGATTATCTCCCGCTTTCCATCGGCCTTGGGTCAACCAATGCAACAATACGTGGAATGTTGGATTACAATATCAATCGGATTACTGTTACCGGCTCGGCAGCGTATGTACGAAGAAGTAATGTGACGATTGACAGGAACAGTTATTATGACACGCAGCTTCGCTTGACCAATGAAGTGGACATGCCTGATCAGGCGCAGTTTCAACTCAGGGCCGGCTATCGTGGACGCTATCTGATTACAGAAGCCATACTCACCAACATGACTACGCTTGGCGGGTTTGATATTACGCGGAACAATATGCCTTTCCCTTCTAACAAAATGAATGCAACCACCGCGGGCATTTATGCCAAGTATACATTGAAGTCGTACACAAATCTGGCATTCATCGGCCAGGCCAATTTCACGATTGCCGGAAGAAATGTTGGACAATCCACCGCCATCAGTGGGGGTATTTTCTATGCATTTTATGTGCGCAAACAAAAGACGAAATCCTGATCTCAACTACACAACAATGAAAAAGATTTTACAACACATATATGTTTCAGGAGCCATCGCATTGTTCATGGTAGCATCCTGTTCTAAAGACATCGAAAACAGGACCGATGGGCTTGCTTCTTTAGATCCGGCAAGTCTTGATGCCAATGCGGGAAGCTGGAAGCCGCTCCTGTTAACCGGACCGTCAGAGTTTCCTGTTGCAGCACCCATAGCGGTTAGTTCACCCGACTATCGGCTGCAGATCAATGAAGTGAAAGCATTGCAGGCCAATATGACCAAGGCAGATGAGGAATTGGTAAACTACTGGAGTGCAGGTGCTGTACTTCGCTGGAACGAGATCATGCGGGAGTTGGTGGCCAAGCACAACCTTGCGCCTTACCAGAATCCGGATGGGACCTATCCCTTCCCGGATGCGAATAACCCCCTAGCGTACCCGCTGTTTCCATTTGCCAATCCGCCTTATGCCGCGCGTGCATACGCATATGCATCAACTGCGCAGTACGATGCGTTGGTAGCAGGCTATTACTACAAGGATCAGTACAAAAGAGTTGCTCCTTATGTAGTGGATACCACGTTGAAGGTTACTGTAGCGAAAAATAATTTACCCGCCTATCCTTCAGAGGATGGCGTGGTGGTTGGTGCAGCGGTTGAGATGCTCAGTCTGTTGTTCCCTGGTGATCAGGATTATATTCGTCAACGCGCAGAAGAGCATAAGAAAGCAAGACTCCTGACAGGTGCCAATGTGCGCAGTGATATAGAAGCTGGTGAGACACTTGGTAAAACAGTTGCCAAAAAATTCATCGCTCGTGCGCGGACAGACCGTGCAGGTGCTGCCGTTGGTACGCCAGCGATCTGGAAACAGTTTGAAACCGATGCCATCGCGAAAGGCGAAGTGCCCTGGTACAGTCTCGAAGTTCCTGCACGTCCGCCGATGTTGCCTTTGTTTGGTAAAGTAAGATCCTTGTTGCTGGATTCATTGACACTGGTTTCATTACGTCCAGGACCTCCACCGTCTACAAGTAGCACTAAAATGCGGGAGGAAACCGAAGAAGTTTATAAGATCGTGAAGAATGCAAGCAGGCAGGATATGGCCATTGTTCATTTCTGGGCCGATGGGGTAGGTACTTATACACCACCCGGTCACTGGAACGCGATTGCTGCGGACGATTTTGTAAAAGAGAATTTCAGTGAAGTGCGTTGGGCCAGAAATATGGCGTTGTTGAATATCGCGTTAATGGATGCTGCGATTGTTTGCTGGGATACGAAGTATTATTATTTCAATCCACGTCCTTCCCAATTGGATCCTAAAATAAAGAGCAGTACAGGCATACCGAATTTCCCGGCTTATATCTCCGGCCACTCAACATTTAGTGGTGCAGCTGCAACTATTCTCGGACATATCCTTCCTTCCCGTGCGCAAGCTTACGCAGACATGGCGAAAGAAGCATCGGTGTCAAGGATACTTGGGGCATTGCACTATCGTAGTGATTGTGAAGTAGGCATAACAGTTGGAAACAATGTTGGTGGATATGCCATACAAAGGGCAAAGACGGATGGCGCTGAGTAAACATATTCCTGTTGCAAAGGCAATCATGCTGGTCATGGCAGTGGTCTGGTGTGGTTGCCTTGCAGCACAGGATACTAAATCATTGATCAAGGGTTTTGTAACAGACAGTAGTGGGAAAGGACTCGCAGGGGCTTCCATAGTGATCAGTGGATCTGGCAAAGGTGCCGTCACCAACAAAGATGGCCGATTCTCCCTTCGCAGGCCCGATGCTGCAGTGGTAACACTGGAGATCAGTTTCACCGGATTTCAAACTCAATACCGTACCCTTCAGCCTGCAGAACTTAGTGCGGACATACAAGTTGTTTTACAGTCGCGTGATGGGAAACTGGCAGCCGTAGAACTCACCGCAAAAGCAGATCCACTGGGCAGTGTGCAGCGCTTGCCTGACGTAAGTGGCACATATATTATGGGTGGAAAGAAAACGGAAGTCATCGCCATCCAACAGATCGATGCCAATATCACTTTAAAAACCGGAAGGCAATTGTTTGCAAAGGTTCCCGGTGTGTTTGTGTATGATATGGACGGCTCGGGTAACCAGGTTAACATCGCTACGCGAAGTCTTGACGCGCACCGTAGCTGGGAGTATAATATTCGGTATAATGGCACTAT
>JBEISY010000155.1:0-5093 GCA_040375175.1 Chitinophagaceae bacterium | reverse complement strand
CCTCCTCCTCCTCCTCCTTTATAATTCTCCACTCCTCCCCCTAACTCCTCCCCCTAAAGTTCCCAGTACACCACCTGGTCCAGGAAGATCTCATACACTTCTTTCCAGCCCGCAAATCCTTTTTCGGTACTTAAGAAATTGTTGTGCGATATGATCTCCATGTTGCCGCAGACTTTCTTCACCACATCATGGTACTGCCTCAGCTCATCATAGGCTTGTGCAGGCGTAAATTTTTGCTCATAATAACTGTTGGCATCCATCCAGCAGTAAGGATAAACCTTCAATGTGGTGACGGTGTCCCTGCTGAGGTCATACCATAAAAATGCATGGCTGGTGGAAGCCCGGAACCCATTCGTGGTTCCATAACCCATGGAATGATCCTCACTGATACCGGCATCAACAAGCTTCCGGTAGCCCTCCGGAAGATTGAATCGGATATAATGAAAGCGGCTATAGACGGGTGCTGAGCCGGTGATCGCTTCAAATAAGGTCAGCTCTTCATTGAACACGGAAATGCTGTTGCCCGATTGCCAGGAAGGATGAATACCGGTTTTATATCCCGTAGCATGATAGGCCAGTAACTGCTTCAAGGCCGGTTTAAATGGAGAGATGTTTCTATCGTACCCCTTTACCGTTATCGCCAGCGGGAAAAAATAATACGGTTTCAGGCCGTACCGGAGATGCAATGCATCCAACCATTCATAAATATCATAGGGGTCCTTTTCTTTTCCCTGCAGCACACGTAAACGAAGGCGGTTTCTTTCGTGATCACCGCCGAGAAAAGCTCTGCCAACATGAGCAACCGTTCTCATTAAACCCCGGTGACGAAACAACCATGCATGATCAATATCGTAGGTAGGCGTGAAACTGAATTTCCGGAATTCAGGGATCTCTTGTGGAAACTGCCGACTGGTTTTCTCTTTCAGTTTCATAGCCCATTGATCTATCAATGGCTGGGTCAGGAATCCCTGCCTGCACGCGAGGGATTCTTTGTGCGCATATCTTCCGTATTCGTCTTTGGCGTGGGGCAGGTACTCTTCATAACGGGTCACCAGATAAAAGGCTGCGGCAAAAAGATCAAACGGAATTTGCCCCCCTGTTTCAAAGAATACCGGCAGCTCTTCCCAGTTGGTCATTGTAATTTCCTGTGACGTAATATCATTTTGCGTCAACAAGCCATGTGGAACAATATGTATGCTTTGGGGTTGAGGCGGCGTGTTCATATATGCCAGCACGGCCTCTCCTGGTGCAGGTGCTTCGTTAAACCGGATACTGTATCCCAACACGGATTCCAATACAAATCGAAAGATGTATTCAATTCTGGGTGAAGGTTTACCGGTAATGATGATCATGCAATGGTTTACTTGGTCTCTTTTCCAAGGGACTGTTGCTTTTCACGGTAGGCCTGGTTGAATGTCTTGGGCGCAAAATGGAGTTCACCCCTTAAGTGGGTCCAGCTTTTAAAGAGGCTGTTCACTACAAAATTTTTCATCTTACCGGTACCCATATTCATGGCGGTTCTGCTGAGTGAGGCACGGCGCCACATTTTCCAGGCAATCCGTTCACCCAATGTACTTGTTCCACCGGCCACCGCTTCATAGCGGTTCTCCAGCAACAGTTCATGCAGGTTGATCCTTACCGGACAAACCTCGGTGCAATTACCGCACAATGAAGAGGCATAACTCAGATGCTTCCACTCTCCCATGTTGCGCAGGTGCGGCGTGATCACGCTTCCCACAGGGCCACTGTACGTAGTGCCATAGGCATGCCCTCCAATGTTCTTATACACCGGGCAGGCATTGAGGCAGGCCCCACAGCGTATGCAGTACAAGCCTTCCCGCGATTTCGCTTTAAGCAGATTGGTGCGGCCATTGTCTAGCAGGATCACAAACATTTTCTCCGGACCATCGGTCTCCCCTTCTTTCCTGGGACCACTGATGATAGAATTATACACAGTGATTTTCTGCCCTGTGCCAAAGGTTGCCAGCAGGGGCCAGAATAATCCGAGGTCTTTCAGTTCAGGGATCATTTTTTCAATGCCTACCAGCACAATATGTGTTTTAGGCCAGGCACTGCTGAGTCTTGCATTCCCTTCGTTTTCCGTGAGCGCAATGGAACCGGTATCTGCGATGATGAAGTTGGCCCCTGTAATACCCACTTGTGCCTGTAGATATTTCTTCCGCAGTTTCTCGCGAGCCACCAGCGTCAGTTCTTCTGGTCCGAGGTCAGGCGAAGTATGCAGTTTCTCCGCAAATAATTTTGCTACGTCTTCTTTGCTCTTGTGCATCGCCGGCGTCACAATATGGTAAGGTGGCTCTCCATCCAATTGCTGGATATACTCTCCAAGATCCGTCTCCACACTTTCTATCTGATGCTGTTCAAGGAAATCATTGAGATGAATCTCTTCCGTAGCCATGCTCTTGCTCTTCACTACCGTTGTGCATTGTTCGGCCTTGCAGATATCAAGGATGGCCTTCTGCGCTTGTTCTGCCGTTTCGGCCCAGATCACCTTGCCCCCATTTCTGGTAAAGTTGAAATCAAACTGCTCAAGGTATCGGTCAAGCTTTTCAATGGCCCGCCATTTCAGGTTCTTGGCTTTCTTGCGAGCCATCTCGAGATCTTCAAACTGAGCCTTCCCCTGCGGAACCACCGCATTGTATTTACCAATATTGAAATTGATCTTCTTCCGATGATCCAGGTCAGGTGCCATCTCGGCACTTCGTTCCAAAAATTTCTCTGCCTTTTCTGAATGCATGTATTTATTTTTTAGGCCGATGGGTGGCTTCAAAGTAATCCTGCGCCACTTGGTGCAGGGCATCATAAAACGCTTCCCCGAATTTACGGATTAATGGCTCTTTGAGGAATTGATACACCGGCACCTTCAGCTTCTTACCCAAAGAACACGCCGGAGCACACATGGTTTCGCGGGGCTCGTAATTTAATTTTTCGTAGCCTGAATATTTTGAAGTGGAAGCTTTGATGGGATAGAGATGGCAGGAGATCGGCTTTTTCCAACTGATCAACCCGTCATTATACGCCTGCTCAAACGCACACTTGATGATGCCCTGCCCGTCCTGATAACCATAAGCGCAAATACCTCCGTCTACCGTTGGGGTCACCCAGCCAAACTCCTGGTCATAACGGTACAATCCCTGTCGCTCCAACTCAGCCTTTCCATCTTTGGTCAGGTATTTCTCCACCTTTCCGGCCACGTCCCTGAGGATTTCCAACTCCTCATTGATGAGGGGCGCACCGGCATCTCCATCTTCGCAACATCCCCCTTTACAACGGGAAAGATCACAAACAAATTTCTCTGAAACGATATCGTCAGAAATCAGGACATTATCGATGGCAATCATGGTTCAAAGATAGCTAGTAGCTAATAGCTATTGGCTACTTCTTCCATTTAAAGGTCTTAATGATATGCTTCATATCTTCTTTCAGGAAATCGTTGACCGGTGCAAGGGAGTCTGCATTGGGTGAAGCATCAAAATATAAGGCGCCGCGCAGGAAATGGCGCGTGGTGTCCGTCACAAAAAACTGGTTAGCCGTGGCGGCATTCCCTCCTACTGAAAAATACACGCCGGAGATGCCATTGGCCGTGCGAAATAGCGAATCATCTATGGAACTGGCTTTCACACTGTGCTTGAAACTCATTTTGAATGCTTCCTCGCGCAGCCCCTCAAAGGTGTTGGGCACCAGCGAGTCTTTGTATCCGTTGGCTGTTTTGATCTTATACACTGAGTTCCCGCCAATGGTTTTAAAGCTCATGTAGATCCGGCTGGAGAATTGCGGAAAATCGATATTGATCCAAAAGGGGTTATCAGGATTATCATCTAACAGCGTACTGTCTTTATTCACCTTCCCATAAACCGGATATTCAAAACTGTAGGGATAACCCGGCTGGTCAAAAAGTTGGTACTTCTTCTCCGGAAGTTCAATATAGTAGTAACTCCTGGGCTTAGGCGTGAAAGGGCTGTTGCAGGAGAAGAACAAAAGGACACAGGATAGGATCAGGATATTCTTCATCTGTCTACATTCGTTGGGTTGATCTCAATACTCAAACGCTTGATTCGGTTCTTGTCTACTTCCAGAACCTTGAAATGAAAGTCGCCTACAGTGATGTCCTGGTTCACACTTGGAATTTCACCTGCAATCTCCAATGCAAGTCCGGCCATCGTTTCACTGTCACCCCGCACCGCATCAAAGGTATCCAGGGGCAGGTCCATCAGCCTGCAGGCTTCAATGATCATGATTTTGCCTTCTACAATAAAATGCTTGTCGTCTATTTTTTTGAACCCGGTATCTTCTTCATCAAATTCATCCCTGATATCGCCAATCACTTCTTCCATGATGTCTTCAAGCGTCACAATACCTTCCGTGCCGCCAAACTCATCCACCACTACGGCAAAATGGATATGCTTGGTTTGAAATTCTTTCAGCAGGTCCTCAATCAATTTATGTTCATGCACAAAGAATGGCTGTCGCATAAGTTTGTGCCAGTCAAAAGAATCCGCTTCCTCAATAAATGGGATCAGGTCCTTGGTATGCAGGATCCCGGTAACATTATCCAGGTTCTCTTTATACACGGGTAGTCTTGAATAGGTGAGTTCCTGGACTTTCTCCATGAGCTCGGGAAAAGGGGTGGCCAGTTCAATGCCATGCACATCCAGACGGCTTCGCATAATTTGCCGCACAGTGATGTTGCCAAACTTGATGATGCCTTTCAGCATGTTCTTCTCTTCTTCCGTGGCATCTTTTGAAGTAGTGAGATCGATGGCCTCATCCAGTTCTTCGAGGCTGTAAGAAGACGACTTACCACCGCCGAGTGATTTCTCAATGCGGTCACTATAGCCCACGAGCCAGGCACTCACGCCCCGGAAGAGATAGTGTACAGCGGAAACTATGGAAGCAGTATAGTAAGCAAAGCGAAGATTATTCTGGGCTGCCCAAACCTTAGGCACCACTTCTGATATCAACACTAGAACAGCGCTGATAGACAGGATCTTGACCAAGAGGCCAACGAAGAAGCTGGCGTCCACATCAGTCAGCTCATCAAAAAGAAAATTAGCAATGATGATGACCGCAATATT
>JBEISY010000122.1:0-5815 GCA_040375175.1 Chitinophagaceae bacterium | reverse complement strand
GATCGAAAAATGTTCATTCTGTATTCAGCGTACACAAGCCGGTAAACTGACGGCGAAGAAAGAGAACAGGCCGCTTGAAACCGGTAAAGACGGCAAGTGGGATGTGAAATCTGCCTGCCAGCAAGCTTGTCCAACCAACGCCATTGTTTTCGGTAATGTGAACGATAAAGCAAGTGATGTTTATAAAGTGAGGATGGAAGAGCAGAAGAACCGAGTGTTCTATGCGCTGGAGCAATTGCACGCGCTGCCTAGTATCAACTACCTCGCGAAAGTGAGGAACACAGACAGGCATGTGGGTGTAGCTGGCGAACATCATGAGACTGTGGCAGCAGAAGGCGTGAAGAAGGAAGAGAAGATGCCAACGGGACACTAGGCAATGCGGCAATGTGGCAATTTGTGAATGAGGCAATGCGGCAATGAAATACATTTAGATCATTAGACAATAAGATTTTCAAATGAGTTTAGTCAAATACGAATCGCCGATCAGGGAGCCGTTAGTAGATGGGAAAAAGACCTATCACGATGTGACGGAGGATATCTGTCACACGATAGAAGCCAAGCCAACGCGGTTATGGTACATCGGATTTTTCATCTCCCTTGCGCTCTTGATGTTTGGTGTGTATTCTGTATATCGCGAGGTGGTATATGGTATCGGCCAGTGGAACGTGAACAGAACCATCAACTGGGGTTGGGATATCACCAACTTCGTTTGGTGGGTAGGTATCGGTCACGCCGGTACGCTGATCTCGGCGATCCTGTTGCTGTTCCGCCAGGGATGGAGAACAGGTGTGAACCGAGCTGCGGAAGCGATGACCATCTTTGCGGTAATGTGTGCGGGCCAGTTCCCGATCTTCCACATGGGACGGGTATGGATGGCCTTCTTTACCCTGCCTTACCCTAATACGCGCGGTCCGCTGTGGCCCAACTACAACTCACCGCTGTTGTGGGACGTATTTGCGATCTCTACTTATTTTACGGTTTCATTATTGTTCTGGTACTCTGGTCTGTTGCCTGACCTGGCAACGGTAAGGGATCGTGCCAAGACCAAATTCCGTAAACATTTTTATGGCATCGCTGCATTTGGTTGGACGGGTTCCACCAAGCACTGGCAACGTCATGAGAGTCTTTCGCTCGTGTTGGCCGGTTTGAGTACGCCCCTGGTACTTTCGGTACACACCATCGTATCTTTCGACTTCGCCACCTCTGTGATTCCCGGTTGGCACACTACGATCTTCCCGCCTTACTTCGTTGCGGGTGCGATCTTCTCCGGCTTCGCGATGGTGCAAACCCTGATGCTGATTTCCCGCAAGGTGATGAACCTGCAAGACTATATTACCCTCGGTCACATTGAAGCGATGAACAAGGTGATTGTACTCACTGGTTCCATTGTGGGTGTGGCTTACCTGACCGAACTGTTCATGGCCTGGTACAGCCAGGTGCCTTACGAGCAGGACATTTTCTTTAAATACCGTATTGCAGGCGCATATGGCTGGAGCTATTGGCTGATGATGTCATGTAATGTGATCTCTCCGCAGCTGTTCTGGTTCAGGAAGCTCCGGAGGAATGTACTGTTCACTTTCATCATGAGTATTGTGGTGAATGTAGGTATGTGGTTTGAGCGTTTTGTGATCATCGTAACCTCTTTGTACCGCGATTATCTTCCTTCTTCATGGTCTATTTACTACAGGCCTTCTATTTGGGAGATCGGCTTCTATGTTGGAACCTTTGGTCTGTTCTTTACCTGTTACTTTCTGTTCTCTAAATACTTCCCTGTGATTGCGATTGCAGAGATCAAGCATGTATTGAAGACCACAGGTGAAAGCTATAAAGATGATATGAAGCCGCTGGATAAGAAAACAACAGAAGATTTCTACCACGAAACACATCATCATTAATCGAATACGCGTAAAACACGATACATGGCAGTTAAAAAATTTGTAGTAGGCTGTTTTGATGACGAGAAGGTTTTGTTCCCTGCCGTCTCCAAAGTGAGGAAGGCCGGGTACAAGATCCACGACATCTATACGCCTTTTCCGGTTCACGGACTGGATCACGCGATGGGACTCAGGGAAACCAGTCTGCACACAGCCGGTTTCATTTTTGGTCTTACCGGTACTACCACGGCAGTGAGTTTCATGACCTGGTCTTTTACCAAAGACTGGCCCGTGAATGTGGGTGGTAAGCCCAACTTCGCCTTGCCAGCCTGGATACCGATCACTTTTGAGTTGACGGTATTGATGGCGGCTGTAGGGATGGTGCTGACGTTTTGTTATCTGTGTCAGCTGGCACCATTCATTAAAAAGCATCACTTCCACGCAAGGGCTACTGATGATTTGTTTGTGATGGTGATTGAGTGTACTGCCAAGACCAACGAAGCGGAAGTAAAAGAATTCCTGAATAAGGTTGGTGCAAGTGAGATAAATACGCAGATCGCTGATGACGGATGGTGGGTTGGCCGTTACGACAGGGACCAGAAATTATACAGGGACGAACAGGTAATCGCATAAAGCATAACCAGACGATGAAAAAATTAACGATCATATCATTTGTGGCCATCATCACGCTGGTGATTGCAGTGGGATGCAGCAATGTGCGGCGTGAACCGGGCAAGATATACATGCCTGATATGGCTTATAGCCGCGCTTATGAAACTTATTCTGCCAGCCCGGTTTTTGTGGACGGGCAGACCAACCGCGAGCCGGTAACCGGAACAGTGAAGCGTGGAGATGCTTATCCTTTCCATATAGCGATGGATAAGCCTGGGGATACCGCAAACTATTATGCTTCCCGTGCGGTGAAGAATCCATTATCTGCATTGAATGCAGAAGACCTGAAAGAGGCGGAACGTTTGTACCTGATCAACTGTGGGATATGCCACGGCGCTAAGCTGGATGGAAACGGCCCCTTGTACAATGGTGGAGATGGTCCTTATCCTGCAAAGCCTGCAACCTTGGTTGGGGACGTGAAGTATGAAACAATGCCAGAAGGCCAGATGTATTACAGCACAACCTATGGTAAGAACCTGATGGGAAGTTATGCATCACAATTGCAGCCTAAGCAGCGCTGGATGGTGATCGCGTATATCAAGAGCAAACAGGCTAAACCTGCTGCGGCAGCGGCGCCTGCGGCAGCGGCTGATTCAGCAGCAAAGAAATAACCAATTCATTCAGAAAGCATTAATAAGATCCGATGATCAAGCAACAATTTGAAGCAACGCCGGGATATAAGAAATGGACCTTGGGCTTGTTGGCCGTAGGTGCATTGGCCTTGGTAGCCGGTATTTTCTTCCTGGCCTTCAGTAAGGATGAACACGCACAAACCCGTTTCTGGGCCGTGCTGCTGCAAAACAGTACCTTCTTCCTACTGATCACCAACGCCAGCATGTTCTTTATATGTGTGACCACCATGGCCATGGGCGGCTGGCAGGTAGCTTTCAAGCGCGTGCCTGAAGCCATCTCTACGCTGGTGCCGGTGTTCTCCGTGTTGGCTTTGATCGTTTTCCTCGGTATCATTTTTGGTCATCAGCACCATATTTACCACTGGCTGGATAAGGAACATGTGGAGCACGATCCCATCCTGAAAGGCAAGAGCGGGTTCCTTAATCCGGTGTTCTTCCTGGGCTGGACCGTACTGACGCTGGGCGTGTGGAGCTTTGTAGGTAAGAAGATGAGGGACCTGAGCAACGAAGCAGACGACCCGATGGATCATGAGGCAGGTAAGGCTTATATCAAAAAGAATACCGTTTGGGCCTCTGTGTTCCTGATCTTCTTCGGTTTGACCGTAGGATCAACCATTCCCTGGTTGTGGCTGATGAGTATTGATACGCACTGGTATTCTACCATGTACAGCTGGTACACTTTCGCCAGTACTTTCGTTTCTGGAATGGCTTTAGTAGCTTTATACGTCATTTATCTCAAGAACAACGACTACCTCGAATACACGACGGACGAGCAGCTGCACGATGTGGGCAAATTCATGTTCGCGTTTTCCATCTTCTGGACCTATCTCTGGTATTCCCAGTTCATGCTGATCTGGTATGCCAACATCCCGGAAGAGACCGTTTATTTCAAGCCAAGGGTGCAAGGTGTCTATAAAGGTGTCTTCTTCCTTAACCTGATTGTAAACTTCCTCTTACCGTTCTTGTTATTAATGAGGAGGGGTTCAAAACGGAATTACACCACGATGGTATTTGTTGCCGTTCTGATCATTCTCGGACACTGGGTGGATTTTTACCAGATGGTAATGCCTGGCAGTGTAGGTGAACACTTTAGCCTTGGTTGGTTTGAATTTGGTATTCTTGCACTTTATGCCGGACTGATCATGCATTTCGTGGGTAAGGGACTGGCTAGCAAACCATTGGTTGCGGTGAACCATCCGTTTATGAAAGAGAGTATTATTCATCATACCTAATTAAACTACAGAATAGATGTCAGGTTTTTTTATCCTAGCAATCCTCGCTTTAGCCTTCCTGGTGGTCTTCCAGATCGCTAAAGCGAGTGAATATGTGTCTGTCCTGAAAGGTGAGGAGAAGACATTTGTGCAGAACAACCGGATCAATGCCTTCCTTTTTATTGTATTCCTCGTTGGTGGTCTCATCGGCGTATGGTATTGCAATGAATTGTATTATGGCAAAACCCTGTTTGTTCAGCCTTCTGCTTCAGAACACGGAGAGAAGATCGATAAGATGATGTGGATTACCCTCGCAGTAACCGGCGTCGTGTTTTTCATGACCCAGATCCTGCTGTTTTGGTTTGCCTACAAATACCAGTATTCTGAGAAAAGAAAGGTGTTTTATTATCCCCACAACAACAAGCTTGAGGTGATCTGGACGGTGGTACCGGCTATCTTCCTGACTGTTCTGGTAGGGTTCGGTTTATATTATTGGTTTGGCATTACCAAGGAAGCGCCCGAGGGTTCCCAGGTAGTTGAGATCACTGGTAAGCAATTCAACTGGCTCGTACGTTATCCCGGTAAGGACGCCGTATTGGGCAGGAAAAATTACAGGCTCACCAATGCTTCTGAGGGCAATGCACTCGGTGTGGATTGGGAAGATGCATCCAGTCATGATGACATCGAAGCCACAGACGTACACCTGGTAGTCAACAAACCCGTAAAATTTGTGATCAACGCGCAGGACGTGATCCATGATGTGGGCTTACCCCATTTCCGTCTGAAGATGGATGCTGTTCCCGGTATTCCCACAACCATCTGGTTCACACCTAAGTATACTACTGCTAAAATGAAGGAGATCACTGGCAATAAGGATTTCGTTTACGAGATCTCTTGCGACCAGATGTGCGGTTCAGGTCACTATTCCATGAAGGGAATCATTGTGGTGGAGACGCAGGAAGAGTACAACAAATGGCTGGCGGATAAAAAGCCCCAGTATGTAACGGTTATGGAGGCCAAGAAAACACCTGTTGCTGCGGCAGATTCTGCAACAGCAAAGCCCATTGCAGCGTTATCTAAATAATAATTAATCGAACTGAAAAAATAATCTGATGAGCGAAGCCACTATTCAAGGACAAAGTGCGATCGGAGCAGTAATACATGATCATGGTCATGCAGGTCATCATGACCATCAACATCACGAGGAGTCTTTCATCTCTAAGTATGTGTTCAGCCAGGATCATAAAATGATTGCGAAGCAGTTCCTGATCACGGGTATGATCTGGGCCATCATTGGTGGCTTGTTCTCTGTGCTGTTCCGTCTGCAACTCGGTTATCCGGATGCAACCTTCCCCTTCCTGGAAGACATTTTCGGGAAATGGGCACAGGGCGGTAAGATCAGTCCTGATTTCTACTATGCACTGGT
>JBEISY010000226.1:0-4103 GCA_040375175.1 Chitinophagaceae bacterium | reverse complement strand
GCTCTTGCCAAAGAGCGCCGCCATCGGCTGTTGCCGCAGTGCGCCGCGCAAAGTACCGGCTGCTTCAGGTCCGCCAGCGCAAGATGACCATATAAACTGTAAAATCGATACCCGCGCCATTCGTGTTCCAGGATGATGGTGGCCCCATAATCACCGAATTGATTATTGAAGGCCAAAGAATGAACACTGCCATCCATTGCAGCCATGACAGGTGTCCCTGCTTCTCCCCAGATATCCAGTCCCAAATGCAGTCGCCTGGGCTCTTCTCCATGGTCAAATACCGCACTCCGGCCGTAGATGGTCCGATGCTCTCCATAACCGCCAATGAGGTAACGGCAGGCCCTGCGATGACGCTCATCTTGGATATAAACCGAGAAGGCTACAGTATCCGCCACAAGTTCCTCCGTCAGCAATGTGTTTGATGCAGTCAGGTTGATGGCCGCAAGTTGATCAACGGCCGGATCAAAGGGTACTACAGCGTGAAAATCAACGGAGTACCTTCTCAGGTCGTAAAGTAGTGTTGTCATATTTCATTGTTAAATTACCCGATTCTGAAATATCACAACAATATGCTTCGTTTATTTGATGCTATGAGAAGATTTTATCCCGTCATCATTCTTCTTGTTCTGGTTACCCAATGCGTTATTGCACAATCGGTTACCGGTGTTTGGCGCGGAAAGATCACGCGCGGAATGAAATCCTATAATCTTGAATTGAAACTGATCCGTGTGGGAGATAGCCTCACCGGTACAGCATATTATTACAGCGGAACCCATTATGCTCGTTTTGCCATCAAAGGCAGTATGACAATGGATGGCGATGTATTATGGTGGGACGAAGCCCTGATTACTTCTAAGGGAAACAGCATGATGATCCCCAACAAAACAGCACAGCTGTTCGCAGCAGATTTTAACTGCCCTGGCGAGGACATCATGAAACTAGACGGCAATGCAGTGAAAAAAGAAGACGATGGCGGAAATGAAAAACCAGCAGAAGTGCATCTGAATAAGGTAGTACGTCCATTATTTGAAGACGGCTGGGATGATGTGCTGGAGGATTTACCAACCTACGCCGGACAACCTAAACTGATCAGGCAGGTTGAAAAAGAGCAATACCTTAACCCCGGGCCCGATCTTCCAAACCGTGATGATATGGCCAAAAAGGAGGATGCCACTCCCCAGCCCGTTGCCGTGAAGGAACCAATAGCCGTTGCAGCACCACCCCGGAACATCAATGTGGAAGAGATGTTTGCACAACGAAAGAAAGTATATGTTGCAGATATTCCCGTGACCGCAGACTCTATCCTGCTGCGCTTCTATGATCACGCAGAAATTGATGGGGACTCAATAGCCTTGTTCTTGAATGGGAAACTGATGCAAAAGCATATCCTCCTGGCTGCTGAGCCCATTGAATTCTGGATTGCGGCTACAGACCTGAATGAAGAAAACGAGTTAACGATGGTTGCAGAAAACCTCGGCACCATACCCCCCAACACCGCTCTCATGATCGCCTGGTGTAACAGCATACGATATGAAGCGAAGCTTGAAAGCACAGAAGGAACCAGTGCAACGGTGAGACTGATCAAAAAGAAGAAGAATTAGCCGGATAACAACTTAACAGGCTATCAAACAACAGATCAACCTTAATATGCTGGGGCTAGTCTGTTATTTGTTATGTTGTTATGTTGCTGCTGTATTAATTTTTCTACTTGATGTACGGCCAGCTGCTCTTCTAGCAGATCCGCATAGGTTTCGAAATACGCGATCACATCTTCCCGCTTATTCCGCTTCAGCCATCGGAACCCACCCGGCAGTTTCGTAAGCACTTCCTTATTATCCAGGTATTCCAGATTGTGAATGTCTTTGTTGTTCAGCCCCGCTTCCATCAGCTTGGAGATCAGCATATCTACAGGTACCTGCGACACACCGCAGTACTCGTTGGCTAGTTCCGTCCATTCGCCAATGCCCGTATGTGCATAGGCCAGAATATCCTTGCCCGTACAATCTGTAAGCACCTGTAAGAGGTTTCCGCAGTTACATACGCCATGGTTACCCCAGGCATAATGCGCCCCGTTCCGTAAACGCTGCGCAGTTTCCCGCAGGGCGTCAATGAGTGTATATGTAGGTCTTGCCATACCCTAATTTACAGATATAACAGCAATGGCGCTCCTTTGTTGAAGTTTTATACCACCAAGTTGATCATCTTGTTCTTCACATAGATGATCTTCTTGGGCCGCTTCCCTTCGAGCCATTTCTTCACCACCTCGTCCTGCAGCACCATCCCTTCCACTTGCTCCTGTGTGGCGTCAAGTGCAATGCTCATCTCTGTGCGGGTTTTCCCGTTAATGGCCACCGGATACATCTTGGCCGTTTCCACCAGGTATTTTTCCTCCACAGCCGGCCATTGGGCATCTAAAACAGTCCCTTCTTTGCCCAACATGTGCCAGAGCTCTTCTGCAATATGGGGTGCAAAGGCCGCCAGTGAAATGGCCAGCTTATCCAGGATCTTCCGTTGATGGGTTTTAAGGTCCCAGAGCTCATTCACACCAATCATGAAAGCACTTACGGCCGTATTAAAGGAGAAACGTTCGGTATCTTCATCCACCTTGCGGATCATCTTGTACAATGCTTTCCATTGCGCATCCGAGGGCTCCTGGTCATTCACCAGCAGCTTGCCTTTTTCTTCATCGGCAAACAAGCGCCAAACCTTCTTAAGGAACCGATATACACCCTCGATGCCCTTGGTATCCCAGGGCTTGTCCTGCTCTACCGGACCGAGGAACATTTCATACATACGGAAGGTATCCGCACCGTAGCGCTCCACCACATCATCGGGATTCACCACGTTGAAATAGCGTTTGCTCATTTTCTCCAACCTGCTGCCACAGATGTATTTTCCATCTTCTGTAATAAATGTTGCCTCTGCATAGTCGGGCTTGAATTTCTTAAATGCATGCATGTCCAACTCAAAACCATTCACCATGTTCACATCCACATGCAACTCATCGGTCTCATACTGATCTTTCAATCCGGCAGACACAAATTCATGGGTGCCACGCACACGGTACACCAGACGAGAATCCCCACCGATCTTTCCCTGGTTCACCAGGCGCTTGAAAGGTTCGTCAAATCCCACATACCCCAGATCATACAAAGCTTTCGTCCACATCCGGCTGTACAACAAATGCCCTACCGCATGTTCTGTACCACCGATGTACAGATCAACCTGGTTCCAGTAATCACTGGCTTCCCTGCTGCAAAAGGCTGCATCGTTGCCGGGATCCATATACCGTAGGAAGTACCAGGATGAACCGGCATAACCGGGCATGGTGTTCACCTCGCGCATACCGCCGTCAAATTGCTTCCAGGCATCCAGATTAGCCAGCGGCCCCTCTCCTTCCGGGCCAGGCTTCAACTCATCCAGGTGCGGGAGCGTTACAGGCAATGATGATTCCGGCAACGGTACGGCCACGCCATCTTTCCATACAATCGGGAAAGGCTCGCCCCAATAACGTTGACGACTAAACGCAGCATCCCGCATTTTGTAGTTCACCCTCCTCATACCAATACCTTCCTGTTCAAGTTTTTTCAACACCACATCGGTAGCGTCACGCATGACCATGCCATTCAGGAAGCCACTATTTTCCAGGATGGCATCCTTGGTGGCATTGGCATCATCGCCATTGAAGGCTTCGCCAATGATGTTGGTGATAGAAATATTAAAATGCTTTGCAAATTTATAATCGCGCTCATCGCCACAAGGCACCGCCATGATGGCACCAGTTCCATAGCCCGCCAATACATATTCCGAGATCCACACCGGAATTTTCGTCCCATCAAAAGGATTTACACAATATGCGCCGGTGAAGACGCCGGTGATCTTTTTCTCCGCCATCCGCTCGCGCTCACTCCTACTGTTGACATAAGCAAGATATTCGTCTACGTCATGTTGCTGACCCATACTGGTGATCTTTGCCACCAGCTCATGTTCCGGCGCAACCACCATGAAATCAACACCGAAAATGGTATCTGGCCTCGTTGTATAAACCTTCAAATACTGATCAAATCCATCGATCATAAAATCGATCTCCGCACCATAACTCT
>JBEISY010000192.1:0-4579 GCA_040375175.1 Chitinophagaceae bacterium | reverse complement strand
GTTAACGCCCTTCCGCAAGACATCGATGCTCCACCTTCTGTTGCCAAACAGGATGCCGACTCAGATCCGATTCTTTTCATGCAGATTCAAAGCAACAAACGCACCCTGCTTGAGTTGTCAGACATTGCTGAAAACGTTATACAGGAAAGACTTCAGACCGTTGCCGGCATCAGCTCTATTAACCTGCGCGGTCAACGGTATGCGATGCGTTTGTGGTTTGATCCAGCTAAACTATCTGCTTACCGCCTCACCATCCAGGACGTTAAGAACGCGCTGGACAGGGAGAACATCGAGCTACCCGGCGGTAAAGTCCGTTGTAATACCACAGAGATGACCTTGAAGGCATATGGCAAACTCACAACCGAAGAAGATTTTAATAACCTGATTGTACTGCAGGATGCTGGACGCACCATTCGTCTGAAAGATGTTGGCTATGCCACCTTAGGTCCGGCAGAAGAAGAAAGCGCATCGAGAAAAAACAATATCGAGGTGGTGTCCCTTGCCGCCATCGCGCAACCGGGTTCAAACCAGGTGGCTATTGCCGATGAAATGTATAAGCGGATAGATCAATTGCGTAAAGAATTGCCGGCGGATATCACGATTGAGGTGGGTTTCGACAGAACTACGTTTGTTCGTAAGGCGATTACGGAGGTGAAAGAAACACTCTTTATTGCGATTTTATTGGTGGTGATCATCATCTATTTATTCTTCAGGGAATGGTCCATTGCCTTCAGGCCATTGATCGATATTCCGGTATCGCTTATTGGCGCCTTCTTTATCATGTATGTTGCGGGCTTTTCCATCAACGTACTTACCCTGCTTTCGTTGGTGTTGGCTACCGGACTTGTGGTGGACGATGGGATTGTGGTGACGGAAAACATCTTCAAGAAGATGGAGCAGGGTATGGATAAGTATAAGGCTGCGAGGCTTGGTGCCACCGAGATCTATTTTGCGGTCATCGCCACATCCATTACCCTGGCCATTGTGTTTTTGCCGATCATTTTCCTGCAAGGTTTTGTGGGACGGCTGTTCCGTGAGTTTGGTATTGTGGTTGCCGGTGCGGTGCTGATCTCAGCCTTTGTATCATTGACACTAACGCCTGTACTGAATATTTATCTGACACCAAAGGAAGGACTTCGTCACTCCTGGTTCTATAAAAAGACGGAACCATTTTTCAGGGCTCTGGAAAGTGGCTATAAGAGTCTCCTTACATCCTTTATGCGGATAAGAAAATTTGCATGGGTAATCGTGGCGGCATGTTTTGCCATCATCTATTTCATCGGAAAAAGTCTGCCCTCGGAGCTTGCACCCCTGGAAGACAGAAACCGTTTGCGTGCGAATGTGCTTGCGCCAGAAGGAACGGACTTTGATTTTATGAATCGTACCACGCAGGAAGTGGTTCAGATGATCCTAGATTCCATCCCTCCCAGTGAACGATACATTGTTCTCTCATTTGCCCCCAGTTTTGCAGGGGCGGGAGGCAGCAACTCGGCCTTTATCAGTATGGGTCTTCAGGATGCGTCCAAGCGCGTGCGCTCACAGGATGATATTGCTAAGCAGATGAACAGGATGTTCCGAGGCTATACCAATGTGAGGGTGCTGACGATCCAGGAGCAGACCATCTCGGTTGGCCAGGGTTCCCGCGGAGGTTTGCCGGTAAACTATGTGCTGCAAAATCTGAACTTTGACAAGCTCGTTAAATATGTACCCCTGTTCATGGAAGAGGTGTCCAAGAGCCCAGTCTTCCAGGGCTTTGACGTTAACCTGAAATTCAACAAGCCCGAGTTGCAGGTGAGTATTGATCGCCTTAAGGCAAGTGAATTGGGCGTTTCCATCCTTGATATCACCAATACCTTGCAACTGGCGTTGAGTGGTCGGCGGTTTGGTTATTTCATTATGAATGGAAAGCAGTATCAGGTGATCGGTCAGGTAGACCGAAAAGACCGGGACGATCCTTTGGATCTGAAAGGATTTTATGTACGCAACCGGCAGGGTGAACTGATCCAGTTGGATAATCTTGTACGGATAGTTGAGAACGCTAATCCGCCAACGATATATCATTACAACCGATTGAAGAATGCAGCAGTTTCGGCGGGTCTTGCACCCGGCAAAACGATGGCCGATGGTATCAATGAAATGGAGCGGATCAAGGCCAAGGTATTGGATGAAAGCTTCTCCACTTCTCTGGCTGGTGCATCCCGTGATTTCCAGGAAAGTTCCTCTAATACGAGCTTTGCGTTCATACTTGCGCTGGTACTGATCTTTCTTGTTCTAGCCGCACAGTTTGAAAGTTTCGTGGATCCTCTAATCATTATGATTACTGTGCCGCTTGCACTTGCTGGTGCCGTTTTCAGTCTGTGGCTTTTTAACCAATCAATCAACATCTTCTCACAGATCGGGATCATCATGTTGATAGGACTGGTTACTAAAAACGGAATCCTAATTGTAGAGTTTGCCAACCATATCCGGGAACAGGGCGAGAATAAGATCGATGCAGCGATTGAGGCGTCGGTACAAAGGCTTCGTCCGATCCTGATGACTACACTGGCCACCACGCTGGGTGCTTTGCCCATTGCCATAGCCTTTGGTTCTGCGGGTCAAAGCCGGAAACCTCTGGGCATCGTGATTGTTGGCGGTATGTTGTTTGCGTTGGTTCTTTCATTGTTTGTTGTTCCTGCATTGTATACGTTCTTGTCCAGGAAGAAAAAGGTTCACTATGAAGATTAAGTTCCTACTCATATTTTTCGCTGCTCCGTTTGCGCTGCAGGCGCAGCAGGACAGCACGGTTCTGAATGCGCAAGAAGCAGTAAGGATAGCGCTCGAGAAGAACCTGAACATCAAGATCGTTCAGGAAGACCTGACCATTGCCAAGATCAACAACACCTGGGGCAATGCCGGGAGGTGGCCAACGATCACGGCCTTTATGCAAAACACGGAAGCGTTGACCAACCTGGACCAGCAGCTGTCTAACGGAACCAATATCAAACGGAACGGCGTTACCAATAATCTATTGAATGGTAACCTGACGGCACAGTGGCGGATCTACAATGGACAGCGGGTAGTGGCATCCAAGCGAAGATTTGAGGAACTGGAAAAGATTGGCCAGATCAATGTGGAGGCACAAATGCAGCAGATCAGCTTCGATGTGCTGGTGACGTACTACAATATTGTTCGGCTGAACCAGCAGGTGAAAGCCTTCAGTGGGATCATTGCACTTGCCGAAGAGCGGTTGAAAATTGCGCAGACCCGTTTT
Organism: Chitinophagaceae bacterium; assembly: GCA_040375175.1. Classification (GTDB taxonomy): domain Bacteria; phylum Bacteroidota; class Bacteroidia; order Chitinophagales; family Chitinophagaceae; genus Pollutibacter. Next base: position 1,326 of record JBEISY010000192.1, on the reverse strand, counting down.
GAAGTGGGCAGTGCCGCGAAGACGGATATGCTGCAATCGGCCATTGACCTGAACGGCCAACAGAACAGTCTTGTTGACATCAAACGCCAGATCCAGAATAACAAAGCGATCCTGAATACCTTGTTGCTCCGCCCGGCTAACCAGGAGCTAACCGTAGCAGACAGTGTGTTTACCATTCCGGTGATGAACTATGAGGAAGAGATCGCCAAGATCGATACGCAAAACCTGAATCTACTCCGGATCCAGCGCGAAAGGGCTTTACTGGTGGAAGACAGGCGGATCATCAATTCACAGCGTTTACCCATTTTAAGCGTAAACAGTGTCACCAACTTTAACCGCAATAAATCTTCTGCGGGTCTGTTCCTTGTAAACTCTAGCTATGGTCCCAATATCGGCGTGAGTCTGGCCGTTCCGATCTATAACTCAAACATCTTCAAGACCCAGCTGAGGGTCAATGAAGTGCAGCAGAAGCAACAAGCCATGCAGCAGGAATTGTTGAAGACGCAGGTACAACGTGATCTGCTCATCGCGTTTCAGGAATACCAAACAGCGATCCGAATTGCAGAAATGGAGCAGAAAAATGTGAAGAACGCTGAGGAAAACAATTTCATCGCCACAGAACGCTTCAAGAAACTACAGGGCAACACCATCGAACTTCGCCAGGCACAGCTAAGTCTTATTGAAGCCCAGGACAGGTATATCAATGCGGTGTTCAGGTCAAAGATCGCTGCGTTGAGTATTGATTTGTTGACGGGGGAGGTCAGGCCTGATTAGGCATTGGGCATTAGGCATTGGGCATTGGGAGGGCATAGGCATTAGGGATTGGGAATTGGGGGAAGGGATTAGGGGGTAGGGGTTAGGGGGTTCCTTCATTTTTCCCGTGGATTTGATAAGGGCGTTCAACATACGCAGGATGTCATCGGCCTGCAACAGCATTTGCTCGGCGAGTTCCTTATTGATCAAAGCCCGATTCTTTGCGAGGGTAATATGCGTTTTTGTTTCCAGCAATGAGCCTCTTGCGTAATAGTAGAAAGACTTCTTCTCTGCATAATGAAATCGTCCAAAACCTTCACTAATGTTGGCTGCAACCGAATCTGCCGACTTGACCAATTGCGTACCCAGTGTGTTCTGGTGAAAATGGATCCACTTCTCCACCAACCCATAAATGGCATTCGCCAATGCGGTTGATTTCTGATACACCACCATATCTTCTATAACCTTAACCATTCCTGAAGTTACTTCCAGGATAGTGCCAACCAATCAGTGTTTTATGCATTGAACAGTCGTTTTTTCACCAGTTAATCGTGTTTCGCCTCGTCACTAGAT
>JBEISY010000370.1:0-2836 GCA_040375175.1 Chitinophagaceae bacterium | reverse complement strand
CCCATAACTTCAATCCTAAGTTTTGGGTGTTTGCAAACCTGCTGTACAGGTTGGGTGGACAAACCACTTCCGATGGAAGGGAAGATGATAATGCGCAGAATATGTTGGGTGGTGGAGCTGGTATAGGATATCAATTTCTTCCTTACCTTGGAGGCTATGCTGACTATGGAGGCATCCTTGCCGGCGGCCCTAATGATGCAAAATCCACCATGTTCCGCGTGGCTTTGAGTTTTACCTATGCGAAGTTGCCCAAGAAGCCCTAGATATTTGTCCCGAGATATAATTTCACTACAAAGATCAAGTGTGCAGATTTGGAAAGGCTTAATCATTAAAAGAATTTTGAGTATAAACCAACAAAACATATGAAAAAGTTATTGCTTCTGCTGGTCGTCATGCTGATGGTTTCAGCCACCCAAGCCCAGAAATGGGCAGACCTCTCCGATGAACAAAAGATCTCACAATTGCAGGATTTCAGGGCAGACAATCAAAAGTACCTGAAAGAGACCCTCAAGCTCTCAGACGAACAGGTGAATGATATTGACAATGTCAATCTTGCATTTCTGGCGGCGCTTGACAGGATCGGCAGGTATGGAAAAGATGATGCCACCAAAGAGAAATGGGCCAAGACGGCTATAGCAGCCAGATCTTCCCAACTGGATGTAATCATGGGTGCGGAGAAGCGTAAGAAATTCCAGGACTACGTTGCTGCGAAACTTAAGAAAGCACAGGCCGCACAGAAAGGCTAAGGTCAAACCAAACACGGTGATCAGATCTCGTCAGGCGGATATTGCCCGGCGTTTTTTGCTTTTTTTCTAGTATGTCTCTTTGTTCAGGCCTGGGCAGAATCGTCGGATTCTCTGCTGAACAGCCTCAATGATACCGTTGAGTTTCACCTATGCAAAGCTGCCAAAGAAGTAAGTTTTTTTGTTTAGTTAAATCGATGACATTCTTAATAGAACCAAACCAATCATGAAATATTCATTTTTTGCACTGGGAACCGCGCTGTTTTTGTTCTCATCCTGTGGTGCGAGCAAGAAACTAGAGCAAGCCAACACCGAGTTGGGGCAGATAAAGGAAGCCAATGCGCAGCAAGCGCAGAAACTCACCGCTTATGAAGCGGACATCAAGAAACTCAAAGAAGAGAACATTGTGTACGGTAAAGAAGCTGAAGCCTGCCGACTTGTTGAACAGAATCTTCGCGCCAAAAAACAAAAGCTTGATAAGGAACTCGCAGACAGGGGTACCTCACTGCAAGACATTGAGAATAGAGCTGCAAAAGCGGTTACCGATCTGCGGAATGCCGGCTGCGAAGTGAATTATATGAATGGCCGATTTCATATCACCGTTCCTGATGAGTTCACTTTCAAATCAGGATCCGCTGCAATAGCGCCCAAAGGAAGAGAAGCATTGAATGTGGTTGCCCAGATCATGTATGACAATCCCGGCGTGATCACAACGGTGGTTGGGAATACAGACGATCAGGACATCAAAGGTGGAAAAGACAATTGGTCTTTGTCAACCGAAAGGGCCAGTGCAGTTGTTCGTGTGCTGAGCGATGTGTATAATATCAATCCAAAGCGATTGGTGGCTGCGGGCAGGAGTAAATACAATCCGGTAGCGAGTAATGATACGCCGGAGGGCAGGTCAAGCAACAGGCGTATTGAAATTGTCATCAATCCCAGGTTCGACAGACTGCTGGATATCATGGCAGAATAAGCAATATATTTATCGACAATAAAAAAATATGAAAATGAATCGATCAAAATACATCGGATACCTGGGCGTGGCTTTGGTATCGCTTTCTGTATTGACGCTTGATGTTTCAGCCCAAAATAAGAAAGGGAACGCGCAAGCTAAAAAGCCAGCTGGTCAATCGGCTCAAACCGGTAGAACCTCTACCAAACAAACGGCCACAACGCAAACGGCAAACGACAGAACTGGCGCCAACAGGAGCAACACCAATAATAGTGGCAACAGATCGGTCAATAATAACAGTGGCAACAACACGATCAACAACAACAATGTAAATGTTGACAGAAGCAGGGGTGATGTGAACATTAATGTTGACAACAGTAAGGATGTGCACGTGAACAACGTACGTAATACAACCGTACGCACCAACAATTATCGCCCTTATACCCGTCCTCCTTATGTGTACGGGGGTTATCATTATCGTTGCTACAATCCTTATTACTATCATCCGTATAAGCCCTTCTATTGGGGACCTGTTTGGCATCCCTGGGGATTCTTTGTAGCTACGTTGACGGCTACGGCCATCATCGTTTCATTTGCTGATGCGGACCTGCCACCTGCAGTTTGGAATGGCGAGTATTATGTCATGAACCCTGCGGCAACTTCGGATATGACAGCATATGTGCGTTCCGGTCCGGCCTGGTTTGATGAAGGGATGGCTTCAGCAGATGTTCCCAAAGTTCTGGCAGCTGAGGAATACTACTATGATGAAGGGGTATTTTACCTGAAAGGCAGCGGCGGATATACGGTAGTGGCGGCGCCTGTGGGCGGTGTGGTGAAGACCATTCCATCCGGGTATGAGACCGTTGTACTGGATGATGCCAGCGGTGCAAAGAATTATTACTGGGGCGGTACTTTTTATGAAAAAGTCTCCAATGGGTACAAAGTAGTGGCACCCACCGCAGGTGCGGTAGTAGAGCACATGGCAGAAGGTGGTGAAGAAGTGAAGATGGGCGATGTTACTTATGTGAAACTTGGCGAAACTTATTACCAGCCCATTCAACAGAATGGAAAATCCATGTACGAAGTGGTGAATGTAGAGAAAGCGAAGTAGGCAATAACAGATTTGTTAAGGCTATATTTT
>JBEISY010000091.1:0-6650 GCA_040375175.1 Chitinophagaceae bacterium | reverse complement strand
TAATGGGCCGCGCAACAGGGATGAACAGCCTCAAGCGTTCAGCCGAAAGGCGATTCCAGTCACGGGGCTGGACGAACACGAGCTTCAGCTGATCCGCGATGTATTTGGAAATCATGATCTCGGAACTATAGCCGCCGCTGTCACCGATCATGGGCCATTTGCCCTTCACCCGGAATGGCTCCACCCCATCAAAATGATAATCTTTTTCCACCCCTTTGAACAGGATGCCTTCAATGGTTTCGGTAGACCGAAGAATGGCCGATTTTGTAGCGAAGGCCTGAACGTATTTAACATCTTTGTTGCCACACATGAGCTTCTCAGCGGTATCATTCCTGAGAATAGGATATTCTTCGGCAATACTGACCTTGAATGGTTCGAAATGCTGCACGCGCACATGCCCCCAGAAACTGAATACTTTCTCACTCACCACCTTCTGAAAGCCATTGACAAAACTCAGGGAGATCACCATCGCAGCCACGCTGATGACCGTGGCAACAACGGAAAGACGGATGATGAACCGGGAGAACGAATGCTGTTCGTTAAAGGCAATCCTTCTGGCTATGAAATAGGGGAGGTTCAGAAATCCTGATTTTGTTAATTTGTGAAGATAAACCATTTTCGATGCGTAGTGGAATGATGGCGCTCCTGTTTTTATCGATCTCCTCTTTTGTGCTCGCACAAAGAGAACCAGATCAGACCTACATGAAGAGTATCCGCACCATCAAGCTGTTCCGCTTTGGTGACCAGGCTACCTATCCCATTATGGAACTTGGCACCACGCAGCAGCTGGAGCTGCATTTCGACGATATGGATGCCGATGTGAAGTATTATTACTACACACTGGAAATGCGCAATGCAGACTGGTCGCCCGTGCAGATGGGTTATTTTGACTACATCAAAGGATTCACCCAGCAAAGGATCAATACCTACCGGGTGTCTTCGGCTATGCTCACCCGATACACGCATTACACCACCAGTCTGCCGGATCGGAACATGGTGCCTACCAAGAGCGGAAACTACTTATTGAAAGTTTTTCTGAACGGAGACACCACCCAGCTGGCCTTTACCCGCCGGATCCTGGTAGTGGACAATAAAATGGCCGTGGCCACGCAGATCCAGCAACCTTTTAACCAACAGGCATTCAAAACCCATCATCGGTTACTCGTGCAGGTGAGTACCAAGGGCATCGATATCCGATATCCCCAACAGCAGGTTAAACTTTTTGCCTTGCAAAATTTCCGATGGGATAATGCATTACAAAATATACCACCCACGTTTCTGAAGCAGGATATGCTTTCTTTCGTCAACGAACAGGAGATGCTGATGCCCGCAACGCGCGAGTGGCGATGGCTGAACATAAGAAGCTTCAGACTCCTTGGAGACAGGGTCAGCAGCCAGCAGAACACCAACAAAATTTATGACGTTACAGTGAAAGAAGACCTCAGCAGGGTAGGGACGCCGTATTATTTCTTTCGCGACTACAATGGCATGTTTATAACGGAAACGGTAGAAAAGATCAATCCTTTCTGGGAAGCGGATTACGGTAAGGTGCATTTCAGTTATAAGCCCGCAGGAGGGCAGCCTTATCGTAAAGAGTTATACTTGTTTGGTGAGATCAGTAACTACGGGAAAGATCCTGCCGCCAAGATGTTCTACAATGCCGAGAAACAGGTGTATGAAGGGGAGATGTACCTGAAACAGGGATACTATGATTACGTGTTTGGCTTATATGATCCTGCCACAAAGCGTTTTGAAATGGATCCTACGGAAGGGAATGTGTGGGAAACAGAGAATACTTATCTCGTATTGATCTACTACAGGGAACTGGGCGGAAGATATGACCAGTTGCTGGGATTGCAGGCGGTCAATTCTCAATTCGCAAGACCGAACTAATACTCACTCACGCCATCTTCCTTGCATCTTCCAGGAACTTCGCCAGTCCAAGATCCGTAAGGGGATGTTTGAGGAGGCCAAGGATGGATTCCAGCGGGCAGGTACAAACGTCTGCACCCAGTTCAGCTGCTTTCACGATATGCAAGGGGCTGCGGATAGATGCAGCGAGGATTTCCGTTTTGAAACTTTGAACGCTGTAGATGTGGGAGATCTGACCGATCAGTTCCATGCCATCCCAGTTGCTGTCATCGATCCTTCCGATAAATGGAGAAACGTAGGTAGCGCCCGCTTTTGCAGCGAGGATAGCCTGGCCGGCAGAAAAGACCAATGTACAGTTGGTACGGATGCCATTGTCCGTGAACCATTTGATGGCTTTGATACCATCTTTGATCATCGGCACCTTCACAACAATGTGCGGGTGGATGGCCGCGAGTTTTTTACCTTCTTCAACGATGCCGGCAAAATCTGTACCCAGTACCTCCGCGCTCACGTCACCGTCCACGATATCGCAGATGGCTTCGTAATGCTTTGCAACGGCTTCTTCGCCTTTAATGCCTTCCTTCGCCATGAGGGAAGGATTGGTGGTAACCCCATCCAGAACGCCGAGGTCATTGGCTTCCTTGATCTGAGCGAGATTGGCCGTGTCGATGAAGAACTTCATATAATAAGCATGCTTGATGTAAATAAAAAAAAGGCAGGTGATTTACATCGCACCGCTCAACCACTTACCCTTGCTGCCTTCCGGCCCTGGGGGAGTTCAGCAGGAGCTGGTCGTGTAAGACCTGCCAGCCGCGAAGATAATAAATTTGGCAATCAGTCAATCAAACATTCTGTCATTCAGTAAGTCCGGAGTGACAACCTGGATGCTGAATACCAGGTTCCCAACTTCCGAATGCCTGTATTACCGTATTACTGAATGATTGATTGTCAAAACAATGAATAACTCGCCGGTTCCGGAATTAACTTCCCATTAATCAGCGCCGCCAGTTCCGGCAACACATCCAATTCCGTTTCTGCCACCGGCTGTGCCGCTTTTTTCAACAGATCCTGCTGTTTGTTCACCCAATCTGAAAGAACAACGCCTTGATACCGCTGGTCCATGGCCTCCAAAGCCAGTTTTGATAATTGTTGCAGGTTTACCGCGTGCGGACGAATGGCTTCCAGTGTGGGCTGTTGGTAGCTGTTCCACTGCAGATAAGTCCAGGCCTGCAACTGTGCACGGATGGCTTTTTCCGCATCTCTGTCCTGGTTCTGCAAATATGCTGTTACCAACTGCCTGAACTGACGCTTTGTAAAACTGTTCATCGGCAAACAATCCGCCAGCTGATTTAAAGGTGCCGTAGCTTGTGTCTTGTTCTTCGGCATCGTCATTTTAGGGATCAGCCTTTTGTATCCTTTGATCGGGGTCAGCACGTCCGTGAGTAAACGAAGATCGCTCACATCAGTGGAACATTTCCATCCTCTCAACGCGCGCTCATAGTTGGCGATATGCTGCAGTCCCTGCGCATCCAATAGCAGATTGAGTTTCATTAATCTGGTGTACAGGTCATCTGCATCTGTCCTCGTAGCAGGCGACCACAAGCGCTCTGCTATTGCTGCGGAATTAACCCAAATACGCGCTTCAATGTTTTTCCCGTCAGCGATCTCCGTCCACTCTGCTGCTTCTCCGCCCAATACTTTGCCCTTGGCATTCGCCGGGGGCTGCGATGCATTCTGAGTCAAAGCCTGGTTCTGGTAATAGATATACGCCGGAAAATGATGATCGAGATAAAATCCTGACGAAACCAACACATCATTGCCTTGCTGAACGATGTTGGCAATGGATAGCGGAGTACCACCCATCGGGCCCATATCGGCTTTCCACTTCTGTACGATCACGTCCTTGGGCAGTTCCGGCGTGAAGCCCTCTTCCCACACGATCATCCGGTATTTTTGTTTGGAAACAATGCCATACATCCGTTTGATGAAATAGTCTTCCAATGCTCTCGTGTCTGCGATCTTGTTCTTTTTCATGAACTGCTGGATCTGTGGGTTGGCCTTCCACGCGGCACCGTTGTTCTCATCAGCACCCACATGCACATAGGCATAGGGAAACAGGCTCTTCATTTCACCGAGGAACTTTTCCAGGAACTGGTACACGGATTCTTTGGTAGGATCGATGGATGGGGTGGGTGCAGTTCTGACCATTACCATCATATCTGCTATAGATTTCACCTTGTCCGTGTTGAACCGGGGGCCGGGTTTATATGGACCGGGCAGACTGGCCAATTCCGGATATCCCACGAACCAACTCTGGCTATGACCGGGCAAATCAAACTCTGGGATGATCATGATGCCTCTTTCCGCAGCATACTGGATCAACTGCTTCATTTCTTCCTGCGTGTAGTATTGACCGTTAGACCCCAACTGGTGCAGTTTGGGAAATTGTTTTGATTCAATCCGGAAGCCTTCATCATCCGTTAAATGCAAATGCAGCACGTTCATTTTTACGGTGGTCATGGCATCGATGTTCCTTTTGATCACATCAAATGGAATAAAATGCCTTGCAACATCAATCATCAGTCCGCGCCATGGAAACCTCGGCTTATCCTGTATTGATAGCTCCGGGAAATAAAATCCCTGCTCGTCTTTATTCAACAATTGAATAAGGGTTTTCAATCCGTGCATCGCGCCGATGGTGGTGTTGGATTTGAGATCGATGGATTGCGGGGTGATCACCAATTGATAGGATTCATCCATTCCAATCGACAAAGCTTGTGCATTACCGGGCTGGATAGCCATGGCGCCGCTCAATCCAGGCGTGATATAGTCCTGAATGAAGTATGCTGATGTTTGACTGTTTAGCTGTTGATAGAACCGATTAACGGCTTTAAGCAATGATGGATCTTGCGTGGTAGTTGAAATACTAAAACTGCTGTTTATCCTAAACTGACCCTGACCAGTATAAACATTCTCCGGAAAGGGCACAACCTGAATCTGTGAGATCAGGAGTGTGGGGATCGAGAGCACCCAAAGAAGAAAGGCAAACTTTTTCATGTGGCCATTGTTATGGCCAGCAATTTAATCTTTCATCGGGAAAGACCATTCCACAAAATCTTCAGGTTTTATACCATCTGGTCTTACGCCGGGCGTAGTAGTGATGTCTTTCCATTGCAAAGGACCATACTGTGAATAAAGAATGTATCGCACTCTTTTCTTCGAAGGTTCCACGCGCACTTCCATAAAGCTTTGGAAGAACGGCGCTACATTATAGTCGAAGGCTGCGGACAGCCATTCTGCACTGAAGGGCCAACCATCAAATTTTTTCGTGTACCACCATGCCGGATACTTATACCAGGATGTATTCTTGTTGATCTTGCTGATCAAAGGATCCTTGCTCGGGTAGAACGCATAGTCTTCCGTTGGCATCGCGTAGGCTTTGGCCAACGCCGTGCCGATAGAGAGATACGCTCCGCCTCCGCCGTTCACGAAATGGTGCATCGTGTGCCCGTCATTATTTTTTGCCAGCTCAGGGTAATATTCAAAGTCGTGCGTATCACCCGCCATCACCACAGGAACTTTGTGCTGGCGAAACAACGCATGCAGGGCTTCAAACTCCGGATTCATGCTGCCCTGATACTCGCCGATGGCATAAAAGGGATGACCTAGAAGGGCCATCACAAATTTGCCTTTGCTTTTGGCTAGAACTTCTTTCACCCATGCTAGCTGCAGCGAGTCTAGTTCTCTTTTCACACCGGTGTCTATACAGAGCAGAACAAACTGTGCCGTGCTCACCTGGAAATAAGGCGCCTGCTGATAGCCCGTAGGTACCTGGTATTCTTTTCGAAGGAATTTTGCTTCCTCCACCATCTCCTCGATGTTTTCCTGCGTGGTAGAGGAAATGTTAAGGTCTTCATTTAGACGTGCCTGCATGGAACGCCTGGCAACTTCGGGTGTGTAGAAATTTGCAGCGAAACCCTCCAATGCATCATACCAGTCGTGGTTTCCGGGAATCGCGAAGACGGGCTTGGTCACCCCTTTCAGGGGCATATAGAATTTTCGTTCGTAGTCTTTCATGGCACCGGAAGGATACACCACATCAGAAGAGATCACCACAAATTTCACGTCAGGGTTATCTGCCACTTTGATGATCTGATCTTTGAGTACGAGCTGTGAAGCATCTCCTTCGCCCGGATCGCCCACTACGATGAATGAAAAATCAGTGCTGTCGCTCATGCCATCCGGTGAAATACGGAAGGCATCAGATGTGACAGGCACGCCAGTTGCCCTCGTCATGGCCATGCGCCATTCATCGGAACGTTGCGCGGCCCAGGTATCCCAGATGCCCGATGCCCAATTCTCTGTATCGAAATACCAACTCATACCCAGCACGGGCATGATGGCTGCCAACAATGCGGACCAGGGCAGGCCCGTTTTCAATCCCATCCGGATGGCTACCGGAAATGAATATCCTGCTTTGCGCATCCGCACCCTTGCCCGCATCCTGCTCTTCAAGAGATAGGATACAGCGTTGCGCACAGAAATTTGCTTGCGCGCTTCAGGCGGAACCTGCTGTACCCATTGCCATAAGTTCCGTTCAAGTGATGAACTCATTTTTCGAAATACACCCGTAAGGGGTGCTTGCACCGCATACGCAATGATCAATGCAATTGCAACATCGCCAATCACGGCCACCAGCGGGGATAGTATTCCTAGGAAACTCCTGTCAAATCCCATCCTGCCCAGGTGGATGAAGAACAAGACCATTATAAACGTAG
>JBEISY010000145.1:0-5284 GCA_040375175.1 Chitinophagaceae bacterium | reverse complement strand
CGGCCATGGATCTCACGCGCCACCAACTCACAGGAGGATGGCTGCTGCTGACGCTGCTCTTGCCCGTCTATCTGCATTTTTTCCCCGTCCAGACCCTGGTGCCGAGTTGGTCAGACACCGGTTGGTTATTGTTCCTGAGCCTTTTCTGTACCGTGCTGGCTTATAATCTTTCCATGAGTGCCCTGCGATCCATTTCCCCCTTCACTGTAAACCTCAGCTACAACCTGGAGCCTTTGTACGGGATACTGTTGGCTTTTCTGCTGTACCGGGAAGACAAGGAATTGGAATCCGGGTTTTACTATGGCATGGCGATCATTGTGTTTACCGTGTTGATTCAAAGCTGGCGCGTTTGGAAGAAGAAAGCCTGAATTGTCTTAATTTCATCGCAACTAATTTCACACTATGCGTCTGTCAGCAACCGCCCTTTGCATGTTGTTCTTCATTTCTGTTTCTGCGCAAAAAAAGCCCTTGGATCACACCGTGTATGATCAATGGGAAAGCATCGGGGAAAGGGTTGTTGCAGACAATGGCCAGTGGATCGCTTTTGTAAAGGCGGTACAGGAAGGTGACAATGAACTCATCATCCGCGCGGTCAACAGCACACAAACCTACAGTGTGCCCCGAGGATATAATCCGCAGTTCACCGCTGACGGCAGGTATGCGGTGGCGTTAGTAAGGCCGTTTTTCGCGGCCACCCGTGAGGCAAGGATCAAAAAGAAAAAGCCGGAGGATTTTCCGAAGGATTCCATTTGTGTGATCAACCTGATGAATGGGGGCATGACGGTGAAACCCAATATCAAGGCCTATACTATGCCTAAGTATGCCAACGGGTTGATAGCGGTGCATATGCACAATACAGATACGGCCAGGCGTGGTGAGTCAGATGAGGGATCCAACCTGGTAGTGGCCACACTTGGTGATACCAGCCTTCGCTTATTCAGGAATATCAGTGAATTCAAATGGAGCAAGAATGGAAAGATCCTGGTCATGGAAGGGCGTCTGGCCCGTTCCGTAAAAGGTTCTATGAATAGTGTCATGGTCTACCGTTCCCTTGAGAATAAATTAGACACCATCGCACGCGGGGGGAATGAGTTTTCAAATTTTGATATCGATAGCAATGCTTACCAGATCGCCTTTACAGCAGAACGGGACAGCAGTGCCAAGGCGCTTCAAAAGTTTTATAAGCTTTGGTACTGGCGTAACGGTACAGACTCAGCAGTGATGCTGGCAGATAAGAATATCGCCGGGATGAGAATAGGCTGGACGGTCAGTGAGAATGGCGCCACCAGGTTCAGCGATGGTGGTGACAGACTGTTCTTTGGCACGGCACCGATCCGGCCCGCAAAAGATACCTCGGTACCGGAAATTGACCAGGTGAAACTGGATATCTGGAACTACAAAGACGATTATCTGCAGACCCAGCAATTGTATAACCTCAGCAGGGAACAGAAAAGAAATTATCTGGCGATGTTTGACCTGGGATTTGGTAAAATGCAGCAGCTGGGTGATGAGAATGTCCGAGACGTGATGACCACATATTCCATGGATGGAAATCTTTTTGTAGGCGTTTGCGACACCGGAAGAAGGATCCAATCCCAGTGGACCGGTGAACAACTGCGTGATGTGTATGCCATCGATCCCAAAACCGGCGAGCGTACCCTGGTGACCAGAAACCTCACCACCATGCCACAGCTGAGTGCGGGCGGAAAATACATTTTTTGGTTCGATGAAAAGGCAAGGCAGTACTTCACATGGAAGGATGGCGTGGTAAAGAATATTTCTGCAAAAGTACCCACGAAACTATATGACGAGGAATATGACATGCCATCAGACCCCAATGCTTTTGGTGTGGCCAGATGGTTGGTGAACGATGCAGCACTGTTGGTGTACGATAGATATGACATCTGGCAATTAGATCCTGATGGTGTGAAGGCACCGGTGAACGTTACCAATGGCCAGGGCCGTAAGCAAGGAATCAGTTATCGATATGTTTCCCTTGATCCGGAAGAACGTTTCATCGATCCTTCAAAATCTATCCTGCTGCGTACACAAAGGGATAGCAATAAATACGGTGGACTTGCAACCCTGAACCTGAGCCGGAATGCATTGGAACCGATGATGGAAGGCCCGTACCTGATGCGTTCTATTGATGCAAGCAAGAACGGGGAAGTGTTGGCTTATTCGAAAGAATCCTTCCAAAATTCCCCCGACCTCTATGTAAGGAAAGGCAATGCAGAACAAAAACTGTCTGCCCTCAATCCGCAGCAAAATGCATACAGTTGGGGAAGCGTTGAATTGGTGAGCTGGAAAGCATACGATGGGAAGATGTCTGAAGGAATGCTATTTAAGCCGGAAGGATTTGACGGGACGAAGAAGTATCCGATGATCTGTTATTTCTACGAGCGGGATGCAGAAACCTTGTTCGCCTATCGCGCGCCGGCACCAACCCCCAGCAGACTGGACATTACCTTTTTCGTGAGCAGGGGCTATGTGGTGTTTGTGCCAGACATTCATTATAAGACCGGGTACCCTGGTAAATCAGCCTATGACTATGTGGTAAGTGGTGCAAGGGCGATGGTGAAGAAAGGCGGGGTAGACAGTACAAAGATTGGCGTGCAGGGCCAAAGCTGGGGTGGTTATCAACTGACCTATCTGATCACACGTACCAGGTTATTTGCCGCCGCATGGGCCGGCGCACCAGTGGCCAACATGACCAGTGCATACGGTGGGATCCGATGGGAGAGTGGCCTCAACCGCCAGTTCCAGTACGAGCGATCACAGAGCAGGATCGGTGCTACATTATGGGAGAAGCAAAACTTGTATATCGAAAACTCACCGTTATTCTATGTGCCCAGGATCAGCACACCTTTGGTGATCATGTCTAATGATGCAGATGGTGCGGTACCCTGGTACCAGGGCATCGAGATGTTCACTGCCATGCGCCGCCTCGGGAAGAAAGTGTGGCTGCTGAATTACAATGGCGAAGCACATAACCTCGTGCAACGCAAAAACCGTAAAGACATTTCCATTCGGGAACAACAGTTTTTTGATTGGCTGCTGAAAGGTGAGAAGCCACCTTTTTGGATTACCGATGGTGTGCCTGCGGTGGATAAAGGAATCAATATGGGGCTGTAGTAACAGTTGTACCATTGCATAACTGTTATGATTTGCCAACGTTTTTTTGTAAATTAAGGTATGAGATCCCTGTCCCACACCTGATTTGCCGGAGGCTTTATTAATTTCGAACTCAATAAAATTATACCCTGCTCGCCGATCTGCAGGAGATCCATCGGCAGTTTGACCAGCAGAAGTTTTATCCGCAATTGGCCTACCTGATCATGCACTACAACAACCTGATGGCGTTCAAGCACAACAAACAATTTCTGCAACAGCAGTTCCCCCAAAAGCTCACCCAGGTTGATATCAGCAAATTGGAGAATCTCAACCAGCATATCATTGATGATGATGACCTGATGAAAGAACTGGAAGAAATCATTGCTTATGCCTTGAACCAAATGAATGCCACTAAGAGAGTGGAAGGTAAAGCAGGCTCCGGTGTATCGGTTGAGTTTTTTTGAAAAGCAGGATGAGAAATACAGGAGCATCAAAACGGAATTCATTGCCGAGTGGCAAACCAGCATTGTCAACACATATGAAAACATCAAGGCTGAACTGATCCCCTGGAAAACCGATCTTCCTAATCCTGCAGATTATGGCATTGAAATACCTCTGGCAATCCCTAATGCCCAATGCCCAATGCCCAATGCCTCTAATAGTCTCTGTTCACATCAAAGTTTTCCAACTCCTGCACTACAGCGCTTAGGAAGGTAGCGCCGAGGGCGCCGTCTATGATCCTGTGATCATATGACAGGGACAGGTATACCATGTGGCGGATCGCAATGCTGTCGCCCTGAACGGATTCAATCACCATGGGACGCTTTTTGATGACGCCGGCGGCCATGATGGCTACCTGCGGCTGGTTGATGATGGGCGTACCCATGATGCTGCCGAAAGTACCCACATTTGTAATGGTGAAGGTGCCGCCCTGTGTGTCTTCCGGTTTCAGTTTTCCATTTCTTGCCGTATTGGCGAGATGGTTTACCTGACGGGTTAACCCTACAAGATTGAGCTGGTCGGCATTTTTGATCACCGGTACAATCAGGTTGCCACTGGGAAGGGCCGTGGCCATGCCAATATTAATATCTTTTTTGATAATGATATTGTTGCCTTCAACAGATGAATTGAGCCAGTTGTATTTTTTAAGGCATTTGATGGTGGCTTCAATAAACAGCGGGGTGAATGTGATCTTATCGCCTTCGCGTTTTTCGTAGTCTTTCTTGATCTTTTCCCGCCACAGTACCATATTGGTGACATCGGCTTCTGCAAATGAGGTCACATGCGCACTGGTGGCCTTGCTCTTCACCATGTGATCTGCAATGAGTTTGCGCATGCGGTCCATCTCTATGATCTCGGCCTTGCCCTGGAAGCTGACGGTTGTGGCCGGCACCTGCTGGGGTTGGCGACTTTCATCCCTTTGCGTGTTGCTGACTATCGGCTGCTGCATCGGCTGCTTCGCCGCCGCAGACATCGGCTTACCGGACTTACGCGCCGCGAGATAATCCAGGATGTCTTTTTTCGTCACACGGCCTTCGTTCCCTGTACCGGGAATATGCTCCAGTTCACTCATACTGACCCCTTCTGACGCAGCGATGTTCAACACCAGCGGAGAATAGAACCGGGCAGCCGGTGAGGGTGCTGTTTTATCAATATTGATCGTGGAAGGTTGGTAGGGAATATCTTCGGCTTCTACTTCCACTGTTGGCACCGCAACAACAGTCTGTGCCGGCGTGAAAGATTCAACCCTTGCCGTCTCCTGTTGGCTGCCAGCCGCACGGATCCGGGCAATGACTGCGCCAACGGGCACCACATCGTTCTCATTGAAAAGGATCTCTTCCAGCGTACCTTCTGTTGTAGAAGGAACTTCGGTATCTACCTTGTCAGTAGCGATATCAAGGACGTTTTCGTCTAATCTGATACTGTCTCCGGGTTTTTTGTGCCAGCGCAGAATCGTGGCTTCCATGATACTTTCACCCATCTTTGGCATCACCAGGTCAACAAGAGCCATAAGCAATCATTTTTTAAGGCGGCTCAAAGGTAGGGAAATCGGACCATCCGATTTTCTAGTGTGGATTAAGTATGAATTTGCGCAGAATATTGAGGGCGTTGGTAGCAGTGAGCTCAATGTTCCGCTGCCTGTCAAACCGGAAGTGAAATTCATGCAACT
>JBEISY010000186.1:0-4690 GCA_040375175.1 Chitinophagaceae bacterium | reverse complement strand
GTCCTCTTTCACCTTCAGCGGCTCGCCCAGCATCTTACCCACTTCCAGGATATAGTTATTGTCGGCCTTCTTCATGATGCCATCGATCACAAAATTAGACGAGTAGATAAAATCCGGCTTGGTATGTCGGATACCCATGTTTTGCATCTTTCATTTCCTTAACATACCACCGTGTAGTGTTTAAATTTATCCCGAATCGCCTGCCAACCCGCACGCTGCAATTCAATTGGGTTTTCCTCCTCGGCATCAAATAGGGTAGTCACCTTAGTTCCTCCTTGTTGTTCTACCAACTCAATAGATGCTTTTCGTCCGTCACCCATCGTATACTCAATCAAGGTCATTTTCGGCCCAGGGGCACTGCCAGCTGGGGTCGGCAAAATTCCATTGCGTGATATGTTCCGGCGTAGTCCGGTATTCCCAAACTTTTTCAATAGGTGCGGCAATATGCGCGTAAATGGTAGTCTTGTTAGCTTTCTTGGCAATGTATTTACACCCCAACGTAGTCTTTTCTACTCAGCCCGGAATGGCTTCCTGCTGGCTTTCTTTGTAACGAAAGATCTGCCTGTCCATCACATAAAACCAGAGCGGTGGAAACAAGGAGAGTATGATCATGCCCGGATAGCCAGTAGGCATTTGCGGACTATCGTCAAAATGACGGAGGATCTGGTACTTCCTGCTGGCCTGGTAGTGATGGTCAGAGTGCCTGGACAATTCCAGTAGCATTAAACGACCCAAGGGGTGGTTTGAATTCCAGGAATGACTAGGCATGGTCCGTTCATACTTCCCATTCACCAGTTGCCGCCGTAGTCCGTAATGCTCTATATAATTCACCGTTTCTAAAAGTAAGATGCCAATAAACGCTGCCAAGATGAACAACGCCATTGTCCTGACATCAAAGATTACTGCAATGACCACCAGTAAAGCAATCTGGATCAACTGGAAGCGTAGCATCTCATTATGCATACTCCAAAAGGAATAGCCCTTTTTGCCAAGTCTTTCTTTTTCCAATTTCCATGCAGACAACCAGCTGCCGATGATGGTACGGAAGTAAAACGCATACACCCACTCTCCTTTTCTGGCAGATGCCGGATCTTCATCAGTAGACACATGCCGATGATGGCCGCGGTTGTGTTCAATAAAGAAATGCATGTAGAGCGATGTCAGCAACAACATCTTGCTCATCGTTTGTTCATAACGGGTAGAGCGATGCCCCAACTCATGCGCCGCATTGATCCCCAGGATGCCACAAGCCATGCCCATAGAAAGTACTATGCCGATAGTTTCCAGCATGGTTAAACTACCGTCTCCAAGCCTGAATAAAAAAAAGACAACGAGTTAATATTGAACAGGAACCAACGCGTAGAGAATAAGGTCGTACCTCGCATCCTTCTTTACCATCTCTTCTTCAACTGCCGAAAGGTTCTCCGTTGATCCCTGCGTAAACAGCTCCATCAAGGGCAAAAGCCCAAAAAGTACAGCCGGTGCAAGAAAGGTGGTCCAAAGATGCCCTGACAATGATATCGCCACGAGCAGCGGCGTAACCAAAACCAATAAATATTTAACAACGCGAAAATTCATGATAAACCCTGTTTGAGCAAAGTAAGCTCTTTTCCCCGCAAAGTAAAACAGTGTTCATATTCCGTTAGCAATCTGTTAACAGGCTGGTCACACCAATTTCACTTTACAGTAACATTCCGGTGAGAAGTTTGCATTTCAAATCAGACAATATGAGAAAACTGACCTTATCTCTTGCAGTGCTGTCAATGCTTGCGATGGCTTGCGAAAAAAACAATAACGAGGAAGTAAAAGTAGACAAACCGGAATTCAAGAATCGCTCCAACGCGGAGTCGTTTGTTACACTAGATCCTGCATTTGCAGGTGTTTCTGCGTATACACTGATCAGCACCAGCGACACCATCCCTGGCTACCCGAACTTTGTGTTTGGTGGTGCGCCGGATGGGCAGGGATTCCTGAGAAATCCTGACGGAACGGGTTATGTTATGGTGACCAATCACGAAAATACATATGCCATTTCCAGGGTTTACCTCGATAAAAAACTGAACCCGGTAAAGGGTGAATACATCGTCAATACAGATGGCGGACTGTTCAGGCTTTGTTCTGGAACACTTGCTACACCTGAAGAACATGGCTTTCCAAAACCTGTATTTCTTTCCACCGGCGAGAGCAATGTGAATGCGATGACGCATGCTATTGATCCCATTGCAGCAGCAGAACCTTCCAATGCCACCCGTGTAAAGCCCGCTCTTGGTAAGTTCAGCGGCGAAAACGCCGTTCCTCTCCCTAAAGACGCTTACACAGGTAAAACAGTGATCATCCTCGGCGAAGACGCAGGTAACGGTCAGGTATATCTGTACATATCTGATGTACTGGGTGATCTGGACAATGGAAAATTGTATGTACTGAGAAGAACCAATCTCAACCAGATCGAAACCAATATGACCAAGGGTAATACTTACGATGTAGAGTTTGTTGAAGTACCCAATGCCAAAAACCTCACGGGTGCAGAGATCGAAGGATTGAACAGTTCCCTGAAGTCTATTCAGTTTGCCAGGGTTGAAGACCTCGACTATCGCAAAGGTGGCGGTGCCAATGGACGGGAAGTATATTTCGTAGCTACAGGTGTAAGCGGACAACCAGAGAAGACATACTGGGGCCGGGTATACCGTTTGAAAATGGACGCAACATCACCTTTGAAAGGTAAATTGGACATCATCGAAGACGGAGATTTGAATCCCGGACAAGAAGTTATCAATCCAGATAATCTGTGCGTGACCAACAACTACGTTTACATTCAGGAAGATGGCGATTCTTTCTTTCCAGGTGCTTCACACAACTCACTCATCTGGCAGTACAATATTGCTACGGGCACAAAGAGAAGAATGCTGGATCTGAAAAACAAAACCCTCGGTGGCACCAAATTCAATCCCACAAACGATCAGCGTTTCGCAATCTGGGAGCATGGCGCCATGATCGATATCTCTGATATCATTGGTGAGCCTGATGTGTTTATCATCAACATTCATGCGCATACCTGGGTTGAAGGCGATAAATATTTGAACCCCAGTAAAGCAACCTCAGTACAGGCCTATAAATCAGGTGGACAAACCCTGATCCTCAAAGGCGTACCTCGCTAGTGACTCCTTAACCATTCTTTACCCCCGGTTGATGTAGCCGGGGGTTGTTTTTATAGTAGACATCTATGTTTAACCGATTTATGTTCAAACCTGTTATTGTCTTTTTACTATTGGCAGTCATCGCCTGTGGATCGCGTAAAAAAGAACATGGGCCGATGGCCGCACAGGAATACTTTCAGCAAAAGATCACGGAACTGATTCAGGAACTGCATACCCTTCATGAAGCATCCACAAAATCAGTTAAGATTGATTCCCTGAGGGCAATGTTTTCCCAAAGCAGAATGACCTACAAAGAAACAGAACTCTTCATTGAGTACTATTTCCAGGGACTGACGAAACGAATCAATGGTCCGGCCCTGCCAGACGTCAAAACCGAAGATGGTCAGGTTTGGCCCCCGCATGGATTCCAGGTGATGGAACAATACCTGTTCACGGAACCGGCAGACAGTAACCGCGCGGACTTACAGAAAGAGATCAGGTTGCTTCAGGCAGACCTGAAATTTATCCTGGCTAACCTACCGGCTACCACCATCCTGCCGCAACATGCTAAAGAAATTGTCCAGCATCAGTTGATCAGGATCGTAACACTAGGCATTACTGGTTTTGATTCGCCCATCAGTTTGCAGTCTATCCCCGAAACCATTGCGGCACTCAATGGCATCCGCCAATTTCAAAAAGCGTTCTATGGTGAGCAGGCTTCCACTACTTGGGAGAAACAAATAGAAACTACTATTGCCATACTTCAGCAAGAAAAAGACTTTGACACAATGGATCGTCTGGCGTTGATCACCGATCACCTGATGCCATTGAGCCAAAGCCTCGCCAGCAACATCACTGACAATAAAGCCGACAGTCTCGTAACCAAGCCCTTCCGCGGCACACTGGATGACATGATGAAAGGAAGAGGATTCAACCCCGACTTTTACACAACTTATGCTGAGGGAATAAGCAACAATGAAAAGGTGGTATTGGGTAAGCGTCTATTCTATGATCAAAAACTCTCGGCGTCTACAACACTTAGTTGCGGGAGCTGCCATCGTCCTGAATTATTCTTTACCGATGGGAAAACAAAAGCGGAAGACTTTATACATGGCGGAAGCCTGCAACGCAACACACCTGGATTGTTCTATGCGGCCATGCAGAGCCACCAATTCTATGATCTCCGTTCCACAACCCTTGAGGACCAGGCGCACCAGGTTATCTTCAATAAAGATGAATTTAATTTCAGTGATACAGCCATTGTAAAAAAGCTGACAAAAGATCCGTCATATTTTGAAGCATTTAGGAAAGCCTTTCCAAAGGCAGATAAACTAAGCGGCTACGAAGTACGCAATGCCATCGGCGCCTATGTGCGTTCCCTCATGCCTTTCCGTTCCAGGTGGGACCAATACATGCAAGGCAGAAAGGAGTTACTCACTGCAGAAGAAAAACGCGGATTCACTTTGTTTTCAGGCAAAGCAAAATGTGCCACCTGCCATTTCATTCCACTTTTTAACGGCAACATTCCGCCGTGGTACACCAAGTCAGAGTCGGAG
>JBEISY010000434.1:0-2234 GCA_040375175.1 Chitinophagaceae bacterium | reverse complement strand
TTGAAGCCAGAATATACCTGAGTTTGTTCCAGGTCAAGGATGCCGCAAAGGTTATCCAGTATTTTGAGGATCGTAAACCGGAGATCAAGCGGGAGTTAACGTCAAGGGTGAAACACCAGCTCCGCCGTATGCCGGAATTGAGGTTTTTCCATGATGACACTCTTGACCAAGTATTCAAGATTGAAGAGATCTTCAAGAAGCTGAACAACGAAAACAATAAAACTGATTAATGTAGTAATATAGTAGTGTAATGATATACCATGCACATTACTATTTGATCACATCACTACATCAAAATAATGATTTTCACATTCGCCTGGAGATACTTTAAGGCCAAGAAATCCACGAACGCCATCAACATCATTTCATCGGTGAGTGTGCTGGCCATCCTCATTGGGACGGCTGCGTTGATCATCATCCTGAGTGCGTTCAATGGATTTGGATCTCTTGTGAAATCGTTGTATTCCTCTTTTTATTCCGATCTCCGGATTTCTGCACAGAAAGGGAAAGTCATTAATCTCACTGAAGAACAGATCAAAAAGATCAGGTCCATGCAGGGGGTAAAGGCGGCATCGCTTGTGGCTGAGGACCGAGCGTTGCTGCAGAATCACGAATTGCAGACCGTGGTGGTGGTGAAAGGGGTTGACGACCAGTATCCGAAGGTTTCCAACCTACCCACAAAGCTGGTCAGGGGCCGTTATGAGCTGGGTACGGCGGAGCAGCCACGGGCGGTGATGGGCGTGGGTATTGAAAATGCCATAGGTGTGCTTGCTGACAGGATGCTGATGCCGTTGACGGTGTATATGCCGCGGAAGGGCATTACGGATATGCAGAATCCGCTGGAAGCCCTGAGTGAAGGAATGCTTGTTCCTGCCGGGAGCTTTACGGTGCAGATGGAGTTCGATAACAAGTATGTGATGACCAACCTGGATTTTGCCAGGCAGTACCTGAGTTATGGCCCGGATGAATACAGTTCGGTTGAACTGGCAGCAGACCAACAGGAACGTATACCCGAAATCAAACAGGCTTTACAGCAGATGCTGGGTACGGCCTTCAAAGTGGAGGATCGATTTGAGCAAAACAGAACCTTATATACAACCATCAATCTGGAAAAATGGGCCATCTATAGCATTTTCACCCTCATCCTGTTGGTGGCTTCTTTCAACATGGTAGGCGCATTGAGTATGTTGGTGCTGGAGAAAAAGAAAGACATCCAGGTGTTGCGCGCCATGGGGGCGAGTGAGAGCCTTATCATGAAGATATTTATTGCCGAAGGATTGGTACTGGCTGGCATCGGCGCACTTGGCGGCGTTTTGCTGGCTCTGTTGTTGTATTATCTCCAGGTGAACTATAAACTGGTACCCCTGCAGGGAGACAGTTTCCTCATTGATTATTATCCCGTGAAACTTGTTTGGCGTGATTTTGTACTGGTGGTTACAACGGTCTTAGGTATAGGTTTTCTGGCCTCCTGGTTTCCGGCATACCGGGCAAGCCGGCAGGCGTTTGAACTCCGAAATTAGGGGGATTATTAGGGTGAGTGTTTAGGGGGAGTGTTTAGAAAGGGTTCAGCCTAAACACTCCCCCTAAACACTCACCCTAATAATCCCCTAGCGTTTCCGGCAATTGGGCCAGTGCTTTTGACAACTGCTCATCATTGGGCGCAACACCATGCCATTGGTGATCATTTTCCATGAAGTCTACACCAGCGCCCATAATGGTGTGCATCATAATGGCCACGGGCTTGCCCTGGCCGAGCATGGATTTGGCTTTATTGATCCCGGCAACTACTTCATCCATATCGTTCCCGTTCATATCCAGGGTTGCCCAACCAAATGCTTCAAATTTTTCTTTGATGTTACCGAGGTTCATCACTTTGCTGGTAGTGCCATCGATCTGTTGGCCATTCCAATCAATGGTAGCGATGAGGTTATCTACTTTATGATGGGCTGCGGACATAAGGGCTTCCCAAATCTGACCCTCCTGCAGCTCTCCGTCTCCATGAAGGGAAAAAACGGTGTGCTTATCGTTGTTGAGTTTTTTTGCCAGTGCCGCACCTATGGCAACACTCAGTCCCTGACCCAAAGAACCGGAAGCGATCCTGACACCCGGAAGGTGTTCATGGGTAGTGGGGTGACCCTGTAAGCGGCTATTCAGTTTCCTGAAAGTGCCCAGTTCAGTCAGGGGGAAGTAACCAGAACGGGCAAGGACAGAATAAAAAACGGGAGAAATATGCC
>JBEISY010000340.1:0-3080 GCA_040375175.1 Chitinophagaceae bacterium | reverse complement strand
ATTGCTTTCGCAAAACAGCGTGTATATGAAGTTTCCCGTAAAGGTTCTTCAAAGAACGAGCGCAGCGATGCATACAAACAAATCAAAAATGAACTCATCGCATCTTTAGGCGATGAGATCACAGATGCCGATAAGAAACTTGCCGGCAAATACTACGAGGACCTGAAATGGGAAGTGGTGCGTGATATGATGATCGATGAAAAGATCAGGCTCGATGGCCGCCAACTGGACCAGGTACGCCAGCTTAATATGGAAGTGGATATCCTCCCTTCTCCGCACGGTGCTGCCCTGTTCACTCGCGGTGAAACACAATCCCTTACCACAGTTACCTTAGGTACGCCTTTAGATGAATTATTGATTGAAAGCGCTGCGGTATCTGAATACAGTAAGTTCATTCTGCATTATAATTTCCCTCCTTTCTCTACCGGTGAGATCAAGTTCTTGCGTGGTCCCGGCAGGCGTGAAGTAGGTCACGGTGCTTTGGCACAACGTTCCCTGAAGCAGATGATGCCGGGTAACGATTATCCATACACGGTGCGCGTAGTGAGTGATATTCTGGAATCTAATGGTTCGTCTTCTATGGCAACCGTTTGCGCAGGTTCACTGGCGCTGATGGATGCAGGTGTTCCTGTTCCTAA
Source organism: Chitinophagaceae bacterium (assembly GCA_040375175.1). Lineage (GTDB taxonomy): Bacteria > Bacteroidota > Bacteroidia > Chitinophagales > Chitinophagaceae > Pollutibacter. Next base: position 2,442 of record JBEISY010000340.1, on the reverse strand, counting down.
GCACGTAAGTGGTATCGCAATGGGTCTCATCACCCGTGGTGATGGTAAATATGCGATCCTGTCAGACATCCTTGGCGATGAAGATCACCTGGGTGATATGGACTTCAAAGTAACCGGTACCCGCGATGGTATTTGCGGTGTACAGATGGATATCAAAGTGGACGGCCTCAGCATGCAAACCATGCGCGAAGCACTGGACCAGGCACGTCGCGGCAGGCTGCATATCCTCGATGCCATGTACGAGTGTATCCCTGCAGCTCGCGAAGAAGTGAAGCAACATGCACCAAGGATGGAAAAGCTCTTCATTGAGAAAGAATTCATCGGTGCGGTGATCGGCCCGGGTGGTAAGATCATCCAGGAGATCCAGCGCGAAACCGGAACCACCATCAACCTTGAAGAAGTAGGCAACTTCGGTGAAGTGAGCATCTTCAGTAAAGACAAGGAAGGCCTGATGAAAGCCGTTGAGTGGGTTAAAGGCATTGTTTCCGTTCCTGAAGTAGGAGGTGAATACGAATCCAAAGTAAAATCGATCATGCCTTATGGTGCCTTCGTGGAATTCCTTCCCGGCAAGCAAGGTTTGCTGCACATCAGTGAAGTAAGCTGGAAGCGTCTGGAAACCCTCGATGGTGTGCTGTCTGAAGGCGATATGGTAAAAGTGAAACTCATCGGTCTGGATCCTAAAACCGGCAAGTTCAAGCTCAGACGCAAAGTGCTGATGCCAAAACCAGAAGGGTATGTGGAAAGGCCTGAGCGTCCTGAAGGCGAAAGGTCTGAGCGTCCGCAGAGAAGGGACGGTGGGGATGACAGGAGACCGCCGCGGAGAGACAACAGAAATTGACAATTGGCAATTGACAAATAACAATTGGAGATAGCTATTAGCAACTTGCTAATAGCTATTTTTATTTCTATGAAATTTTACAAAGAGGTCATTATCTCCGAATCAGACGCAGCCCGGCGAGAGATCCTGCTTGCGGAACTTACTGCATTGGGCTTCGATGGTTTTGAGGAAGACACCAAACAACTCAAGGCCTACATCGCCAATGAGGAATTCAATGGCGTTGCACTCGATGTGCTGGCAGAAGAGAAGGGCCTGGAGTACCGTGTGAATACGATCCAGGAAAAGAACTGGAACGAAGAATGGGAGTCGTCTTTTTCACCCGTGGTGGTGGATGACCTTGTGGCCGTGCGTGCACATTTCCATTCGCCGATCCAGGGACCCAAATATGAGATCGTGATCACGCCGAAAATGAGCTTCGGGACGGGGCATCACGCCACCACCTGGCTCATGATGAAGGCGATGGGCGGGTTGGACCTGCAAGGAAAAAAAGTGCTTGATTTCGGCACCGGCACCGGCGTGCTGGCTATCCTGGCGGAAAAAATGGGGGCCGATGAGATCCTTGCCATAGACAATGACCATTGGAGCATTGAAAATACCCAAGAGAACCTGGAGCAGAACCAAAGCCGGAAAGTAGCGGTGCACCTGGCGGACCAAATTCAGGCCGGCGAGCAATATGATGTGGTGCTCGCCAATATTAACAAACACGTACTGCTGGCCTGTGTGAATGATATATGTAAATCCTTGGCCCCCAAGGGCTTACTTGCCCTCAGCGGCGTCTTAAGTGGTGATTTACAGGATATTAAGGCCGCATATGTGCCCCTCTTGGGAGAACCGAAATTGGTGGCCGAACAGAATAATTGGCTGGTCATAACGTTCTATAATAGCTATTAGCTAGTAGCTATTAGCTATTGTAATTCCGTAATAATTCCTTAATATTCAGTACCTTTAATATCTAGATGAACGAACTAGCTCTTGTAATACTAGCATATTTATTGGGATCTATTCCCACCGCCGTTTGGGTGAGTAAATCTAAGTTTCAGATTGACATCCGCGACTATGGCAGTGGTAACGCCGGTGCCACCAACACTTTTCGGGTGCTCGGCTCCAAATGGGGTTCTCTGGTGATGTTGATAGACATGCTGAAAGGGCTTCTGGCTGTTAAACTGGCTTTTCTTTTACCGTTTTATGTAGACAATGATTTTGCCCGTACCAATTTCCAGATAGGCCTGGGCCTGGCCGCCGTTGTGGGCCATATCTTCCCCATCTTCGCTGAGTTCCGCGGTGGAAAGGGTGTTGCCACCCTCTTCGGTCTGGTGCTCGGCATCTCGCCCTGGTCTGCCCTTGGCAGCGTTGGCGTTTTCCTGATGGTGCTTTTCCTGACCCGCTTTGTATCACTAAGTTCTATGCTGGCAAGCCTTGCCTTTCCAATATTCATCCTCGTCATTTTTAACGTGGACAATGAAACTTACAGGGTCTTTGCCATCGCCGTAGCCTTACTTGTTATCCTCACCCACCAGAAGAACATTACCAGATTACTTCAGGGCAGCGAAAGCAAGGCCCCGATCCTGAAATACCGCGACCGTAGGCAGTACAGGCATTAATCT
>JBEISY010000344.1:0-3009 GCA_040375175.1 Chitinophagaceae bacterium | reverse complement strand
GGCAAATCCGGTTTGTTACATGTGATGGGTGAACTCGCCAAGAAATATGGCGATGAGAAACCGTTTAATGATGATGAGATCATTGATGAGTTCACCAGGATGACTTATCCTGAAGTCGGCGATTTTCTTCAACGCCATGTGGTGAAAGGTGAGCCGGTACCTTACGATACTTATCTTGCGAAAGTGGGTATGGCGAAAGCAACTGTACCTGTTCCTACGCTTACTGCATTTTTTGCAGAGAAACGTCAGCCGCTGATTGGTATAGATCCGTCCGCTAAAAAGATAATGGCCAACAGTATTCCAAATGATTTCTATACTTCTCTGGGTGTAAAACCAGGAGACGAATTGCTTGGTTTTAATGGGCAGGCGTTTAATGCTTCGGACCCAACCAAGGTGTTGATGGCTGGCTTCGGTCTTGAAGAAGGTTCTGAAGGCGTTATGAAAGTTCGCAGGGATGGAAAAGAAGTAGAACTGAAGGGCAAGATCAAACTCAACTATGAGGATGGACTGGGCTACAAAGTCACTGATGCTTCAAAGACCGCACTCAAGAATGCATGGTTGAAGCAGTAGTCTTTTCGTTAATTTCGTGTGGATGAGTAAGCGCCCCAAAGCCAGAAGAATCGTGCGAATCGTCCTGAGGATCGTTTTGGGATTTCTTCTTTTGGTTGTTCTGCTGATCACCGTGGTCTTGCTTTTGTTGAGGACCGATTGGGGTAACCAAAAGCTCACCGGGTTTGCAACGTCTTACCTTTCGAAGAAATTTGGCAGTAAGGTTGCGATCCAGCGTGTAGATATTACTAATTTATCTTCGCCACAGATCATCGGCCTTTCCCTGCATGACCCGCAGGGAAATCTTGTTGCGTCTTTTGATACCTTGCAGGCAGGTGTCAGTATCGAGGCCTTATTGACAAGATCCATCGATCTGAAAAAGGTCAATCTTTCAGGATTGAAGTTGCGCGTGATTCGTTCTTCCGCAACGGGGCAATTCAACTATCAGTTTATGGTGGATGCATTTGCCAGTGGCGATACGTCTACTGTGGATACCAGTTCCGGCAGTTGGCGATTTGCCCTGGAGGATGTTTCCTTGCGCAGGATCGATATACAGTATATTGATGAGTTGAGCAGGGATAGTTTCCTTGTGGCTTTTCAGGCCCTGAATACATCGTTTAAGGGGAGTGATTTTTTACAGCAGAAGGTTATCACCAGCCAGATAAGGTTAGATTCATTGAAAGCATATGTCCAGATTGGCGAATCTCCAAAGCAGGAGAAAAATGCACCTACTGATGATCCGATTCCATTGCAACTGGCGATACGTGCCTTACAGGCTGGCTATGTTGACCTGAAACTGCGCAGCGTCAATGAGTCGATCTCCCTGCGCTCCGTGGTGGGCTTGCTCGATGTTCAGGAGATCGGATACGAGGGTATGCAGGAGCAGTTGACCGTGCATAGCGTCAGGCTGGATGATCATATTATGGACCTGAGGTACAAGCTGTCTGCTGATCTGCCGGCTGCAATTGAAAGTACTGCTCCACCTTCAACTTTTGTATTGAAGCTGGATAGTTTGTTGATCAACCGAAACCAATTGGCGATCCGCCAGGAGCCCGTGCCCAAAGTGGAACCGAAATCATTTAATGTGGGCGATCTTGACCTGAAAGATCTGGATCTCGCGGCAAGTAGCATTTTTGTTCGGGGAGATCAATATGGCGGCAGGATTATTGACTTAAAGGTTAAAGAAACACAAGGATTTGCCATCCGTAAATTCACGGGAGATCTTTTTTTTGCAGATACGGCCCTCCGCGCCAACAACGTGCGATTGATCACGGCGAAGAATGATATTGCTTTTAATCTCGGCGTCAGTTATCCTTCACTGGATGCTTTAACTGTGCAGCCATCAAAAACAAAACTTACCCTCGATGTGAAACCATCGGCGATAGTGCTGGAGGAAATCGCACTTTTTGTTCCTGAGCTTCGTAAAAATACAGCATTGCAGGGGTTGATGATGGATCTGATCAAAGTTAATGCCAATGCAAAGGGTACCCTTGATGATCTCCAGATTTCTGCGCTTCAGTTACAACATCTGCGCAATAAGGTAAGTTTGTCTGCAAGGTTGTTCCATATGATGCAACCCGAAGCCCTGATCGTACAGGCGCAGGTGGGTGAACTTTCCCTACAGAAGAATGACCTTAGAAAAGAGTTGGGCAAGCTGATCCCTGATTCCGTCTGGGCCTATGTGCCTGACGATGCTGTGATCAGGGGAAAGATCAATGGCAATGCCGATGATCTTACGATGGATCTGAACGCAATGACAAGCCTTGGTAACTTCACGGTGGCCGGCAATTTGAAGTTGCCTTCAGATGCCGTTCGTTCTGTGTATGACCTTAGGGTAACCACGCAGAACCTCGCATTACAAAAGATTCTGAAGGATAGTACACTCGGTCCCGTCACCGCCCAACTCAGCGTGAAAGGCGCGGGATATGACATAGCTACCATGCTGGCCAGTGTAAAAGGGAATATATCCAAAGCAGTCTACAATGGCTATGCCTTTGGAGGAGTTACACTGGAAGGGAGCATCAATCGCGGCCGGCTAGATGCCAGTTTCCAATCTGAAGATCCGCATATGGATCTCGATCTGAATATTTCCGGACAAATAGGTAACCGCATTTCTGATTTGATGGTGGATGCTGATGTAAGATCAGTGGATCTTCATGCTACGGGTTTTATGAAAGAGCCTTTTGTGGTGCGGGGAAAATTAAGTGTGGATGCCGATGTGATTGATACTGCACAGGCCATCGGTAGTTTGCGATTGGATGACCTGATCATTGAAACAAAGGGGAGAACATATTTCTTAGACACCATGGATATCGCCGCATTCCAGTTTGCGGATACCCAGTTTGTAAAGATGAATACACCTTTCGGAATTGCGGAATTGAAGGGTCAGTTTCGGTTTGATGCATTGCCCGATGATTTGATGGATATCGTTAATGCCTACATGCAGACAACGGATACCAT
>JBEISY010000386.1:0-2694 GCA_040375175.1 Chitinophagaceae bacterium | reverse complement strand
CGGGCTCCATACGGCTTCGGCAATCGCAAATCCCCTGGGCCAGGTCATATACTGCGCCTGACGCATATTATAGACCTGCTCGGTCCACAGATTAGCCTGTCCGCCTTTGATGTATTTCGCATCCACCCCTTCCGGAAGCGGATCAAACTCATACGTTTTTTTAAGTCGCAGTGAAGCATAGACCAACGGTTCCATCAGCCTGTCGCCTTGCATATAATCGATATACACAAAAGTGGTTGGACTCATCACCACTTCATGTCCTTGTTTAGCTGCTTCGATGCCGCCTTTCATACCCTGCCAGCTCATCACGGCCGCGCCCGGTGCCAGGCCACCCTGGAGGATCTCATCCCAACCAATCAACTTTTTCCCTTTGCTATTTACGATCTTGGTTACACGCTTTACAAAATAGCTCTGCACTTCATCGAGATTTTTCAGTTTCTCCTTCGCCATCAGCTTCTTGATGTCTTCACTCTTCTCCCAGAAATTTCTCGCGGTTTCATCGCCGCCCATATGCAGATACTCAAAGGGGAAAAGCTGCGCCACTTCGCCAAATACTTTATCGAGAAATACATACACTTTCTCGTTAGCGGGATTCAAGGCATTATCAATTAAACCATAGAAATGACCGCTGGGAGGCCATTCCATGAACTTCTCTCCGGAGTTCACCTGGTAGGTGCCGGGCGTGCTCGTGAGCTCTGGATAGGCAGCGATGGCGGCCATGCTGTGACCGGGAACATCAATTTCCGGCAATACATTCACGAATCGCTCTTTCGCATATTGCACGATTTCCTTGATATCATCCTGCGTGTAGAATCCACCATAGTTGCGAGGTTCATCGGGCTCTGGTTTAGAGAAGGTATTAAACCGACCTTCTTTCTTTACGTTCCATGCGCCCACCTCTGTGAGTCTCGGATATGATTTGATCTCGATCCTCCAACCCTGATCATCGGTAAGATGCCAGTGCAAAAGATTGAATTTATACTTCACCATGTCATCGATGTAACGCTTCACTTCATCCTTGGTAAAAAAATGCCTGGACACGTCGAGCATTATACCCCTCCATCCAAACCGGGGGTAGTCGGTGATCTCTGCGGCGGGAGCCTTCCATTCCAGGTTTTCCACCTTCTTACCGCCTTCCACTTCTGCGGGAAGCAGCTGTAAAAAAGTCTGCATGCCATAAAACAAGCCAGCAGCCGTGTTTGCGGAAATCTGCGTACCCGCAGTTCCAACCTTCAGTTGGTACCCTTCATTGCCCAGGGTAGCATTGACCGTTGTATTGATTGACAAGATGATATTGGAGGTACCCATGTTGATGGCACCACCAGTGACGGGGATCGTATAGCCCGTTACCGTAGAAAGCTTTTTGGAAAGCATATTGGCCACCCGCGTGGCTTCTGCATTATTCCCCGCAAGGCCAATGGCGGTGCTGGGAGAAAGACGGAAAAAACCTTCGCCGGTTTTCGCCTCAACAGGTTGGGGTACAATGCGCAGCTGTGCAGTAGCAGCAGCAGCAAGCAAGCTGGCCGTCAGAGCAAGGAAAAACAATCGTTTCATGTCAGTCGTTAAAATTGAGTGTTAAAATTACCGATTAATGCGGATATCGTCGTAAATTTAGACTTGCAAACGCGGTTGAACATCACTTTAAAAATTGCTTGTCCCATGTTCACCATCATTGTCCCTACTGACTTTTCCGATACGGCCAGAAACGCCGTAGACTTTGCCCTGAAAATGGCTAGTGATATGCACAATGTGCGTGTGATCCTGTACAATGCGTACAGCCAATCCGCCATTGGTGTAGACGGTACGCCATTGTCCGTCGATCCGGATGCAAACCGGCAAATCACTGTCATGGCACTCCAGAACCTGCGCAGTGAGTTTACGGTTCGTACAGGCCTAACTGTTGACATCCTCGCAGAAGAGGGAGAACTGACATCAAACCTGGCCAGTATGGCTGGTGAGAAACAAGCGGACTTGGTCATCATGGGCATCAATGGTGCCAGCAGGATCGAGCAGGTACTGATCGGCAGTTCAACCCTGAGTGTGGTGCACAAGGCATCGATCCCCGTCCTGATCGTCCCGCCGGATGCGGTGTACAAGAAGATCAGGAAGGTGCTGTTTTGTTCTGAACTGAAGGACGTGGAAAAAACCACTCCGTTGGATCACCTGAAAACAGTGCTGGATATGTTTGGCCCTAAGCTGGTCATCGGGCACGTCAGCACCAACCATTACAACGATACCCTGCACCAGCAAAAAGTAGAAATCGCGAAGCTGAACGAGATGCTGGTTGCCTATGAACCCGAATTTGCGGTTTTACCCATGGGGGATTTCACCGAAAGCACCAGCCAGCTGGCAACGGATAAGCAGGTGGACTTGCTGATTACCGTTCCCAGAAAGCATAGCTTCTTTGAGAAGTTGATTTCGCCCAGTCATACCAAAAAACTTGCTTATCACAGTCATTTGCCCGTACTTGCCATCCCGGATATTCATTCCTGAGCACCGAAGGAATGCACCGGCATTTGGCATCTCATCATAACCGGATGATAAAACGGTACATAAATAATTAAAAAAACATGAAATACCTGATCACCATATCCGTCTTAGTACTTGCCCTGAACGCACAAGCCCAGAAAGTGGTGGATAAAGCCATTATCAAGATGAAAACAGAAACAACTTTCCCCGAGAATTTCAATCCGG
>JBEISY010000024.1:0-11496 GCA_040375175.1 Chitinophagaceae bacterium | reverse complement strand
TTCTGTAGAGATTGATTTTGTACAAACCACCCTTTCATCCAAAAGAACACAAGGAAAAGCTCTCTAAAAAAGTGAGAAGATAAAGGGAGAGGTGCGAAGTCAGGCTTCGTACTTCTCCCTTCATCTTCTCCCTTTTAAATTTTCTTAGATCATATTTTACACGAACCACCTCCACATCCCGTATTACTCAGGCCCATGATCAGCAGCATCGCGCCGCCAAGGCCGAGGACGGTATCCCTGCTCACGATGGCAAATGCCAAAGCAACTAAACCTGTAACAGTGCGGAAGATCCTTGCCCAATGCCAGTTATTGGTGAGTACTTTTTTCACTTGAGTTTTTGAAGTAGTGTATCCCATGCTCCGCCATTAATTGCTTCAATACCTGATTCACTCAGTATATGCAGGGCCATGCCGCTGCGGTTGCCACTGCGGCAACAGGTGATGACCATCTTGCCCTCCAGCTCATCGGCACGGAAACTCAATTCCTCTAACGGTATGTTTACCGATCCGGGAATATGGCCCGATGCAAATTCGCCGGCAGACCTTACATCAAGTAAGACGGCACCTTCCAAAACCATCTTCTTGTAATCGGTCTTATCTGTTGCGTTGAATATCGATTGTAAAAATCCCATGTTGTTTGTTTTATCCTTTAACGATCTCATTTCCATTAGCGATCCAGTCGTTATAACTACCTGAATAATTCAATACATTCTTATACCCGGCTTTCGCCAATAATGAATATCCGATAGCCGCTCTGTCGCCTCCCTGGCAATGAATGATCACGGTCTTGTCTTTGCTGACTTTATCCAGATGCACAGGCAGTGTACCCACAAAAACATGGTCCGCGCCTTTCAGGTGACCTTGCTTAAACTCAGCGGCGCCACGCAGATCCACGATCTGAACGTTGTTCTGCGCGATATGTTTCTTCACTTCTGTAGCATCAATGATCTTCACCGTTTCCAGTCTTCCGCCTCCTTCAACATAGGCTTCCACGGAAGGCACAAATCCCATGATATTATCAAGGCCAATACGCATGAGTTTCCTCGTGATCTCCTCGGTCTGGCCTTCATCTGCCAGGATCATGAAAGGCTCTTCGTAGTTCAGGTACCAACCCGCCCAAGTGGCCAGAGCATTATTGTTCTGAATGCTGATGCTACCCGGAATAAATCCTTTTGCAAATTCAGCCTTGTTTCGGGTATCGATCAATTTAATGCCCTTGTTCATTGCCTCCAGCATCTCGTGATTGTTGAGCTTCTTGAGAACGGGCACCGACGTAAGCAGTGGCCTGTTTTCTTTGTTAAGCTTTTTCATCATCGCGAAATACTTTGGTGGCTCGGGCTGGTCCTCCAGCAGATAGTTCACAAAGCCTTTCTCATCATTGCCAAAACGGAATGCCCAGTTCCGCACTTTCTCGTAGCCCACAGTAGTGCTTGGTACGGCACCCAGTGCCTTGCCACAGGCTGAGCCTGCACCATGGCCGGGCCATACCTGGATATAATCAGGAAGCTTATTGAAGGCCTGGATGGATTGATACATCTGGTGCGCACCCACATCTTGCGTGCCTTTCATGCCTGCGGCCTTCTCCAACAGATCCGGCCTGCCTATATCACCCACAAATACGAAGTCGCCGGTGAAGAACATCACAGGTTTAGGAGAAGCCGGTGTGTCCGTCAGCAAAAAGCTGATGCTTTCTGGCGTATGTCCGGGCGTATGCACCACATCAATGCGAAGATTACCCACCATGAAGCTGTCACCGCCCTTCAATCCTTTGTGAGGGAATTCATACAGCCAGCCTTCGCCACCTTCATCGGACAAGTACATGTCTGCACCCGTCAATGCAGCCAACTCCCGCGATCCCGAAAGGAAATCCGCATGGATATGGGTCTCCATGATATGGGTGATGGTCATGTTGTTCTGCTTCGCGATCTCAATATATGTGTCTACATCGCGCTTAGGGTCTATCACCGCGGCTACGCCAGCCTTCTGGCAACCAATGAAATAACTTGCCTGCGCAAGGGATTTGTCGTACACGTGTTGGAAATACATAAGGGATGTCTTGTTTAGTCCTGCAAATTTCGCATGTTTGTAATGGTTTATTGGTGACAAAAATCACGTCAGTTCGCAGGTCGCAAAGTTCGCGGAGTTCGCAGCTGCGACCTGCGACCTCTGCGACCTGCGAACTATTTGTTAATCTGGCCAACCAAAATATGGAATACCGCCCTAAAGCAGTCTCCTATCCATGCTGCTGCTGTTATTCCTGGTCAACTTTATTGCTGAGATTCCCGCCCCAACTGGTTATCAACGTATGCCCACTGATGCATGGGGTAGTTGCCTCCGGCAACTGCCCCTTAAAAAAGATGCCACCGTTTATCTCTACAATGGCGAGAAAAAAAGAAACCAATCTGCCCAATATGCCGTGGTTGACCTATCCGTTGGTAAACAGGATCTTCAACAATGTGCCGATGCAGTGATGCGGCTCCGCGCAGAATACCTGTTTGCCCGGAAACAATACCAGCAGATCGCGTTCACCTCAAATGCCGGGAAAGTATATCGCTTCACGGCACCCTATACACACCAGCACCTCATGCAATACCTTACCGAAGTATTTATGTATTGCAACTCTGCATCTTTGGAAAAAGAACTGAAACCAAAAGACATTCGTAATATCTCCATCGGCGATGTTCTCATCAGGGGCGGATTTCCCGGGCACGTGGTTATTGTGGTGGACCTTGTGCAAGACAATAAAGGAAACAAACTTTTCATGCTTGCGCAAAGTTATATGCCCGCACAGGATATCCATGTGCTCAAAGGAGAAACGGGACCCTGGTACAAAGCCGAAGAAGGTGTCATCAATACGCCGGAGTATACGTTTCACTCTTCACAGCTACGTTCATTTTAGCAATTGGCAATTGACAATTGGCAATTAGCAATTAGCACTAGTTGTTGGAAGTTGGTTGTTGGAAGTTGGTGACGCGCACCAAAATCTACCTACTAAAAACCAGTGCCAATTGCTAATTGTGAATTGCCAATTGTCAATTACTAAAGCGGTATATTCCCATGTTTCCTTCTCGGCCGCTTATGCACTTTGTTCTCCAGCATGGCAAAGCTCTTGATCAGTTTCTTACGCGTGTCTCTCGGTTCAATCACTTCGTCAATGAACCCGCGCTCCGCAGCAGTATATGGATTTGCAAAAAGATCTGCATATTCTCTTTCTTTTTCCAAAAGCTTGGCTGCAGGATCTTCTGCTTCTGCAATTTCTTTTTTGAAGATGATCTCCGATGCGCCCTTAGCGCCCATCACTGCAATCTCCGCTGTGGGCCATGCAAAGTTCATATCAGCGCCAATGTGTTTGGAGTTCATCACATCATAGGCACCACCATATGCTTTCCTGGTGATCACTGTTACCCTCGGCACCGTAGCCTCACTCAATGCGTACAATAATTTTGCGCCATTGGTGATGATGCCGTTCCATTCCTGATCGGTCCCGGGTAAAAATCCCGGCACATCCACCAATACCAGCAAAGGAATATTGAAACAATCGCAGAAACGCGTGAACCGCGCACCTTTCACGGAACTATGGATATCCAACACACCGGCCAAACTCGCCGGTTGATTGGCCACAATGCCGATGGATCTCCCGGCCAATCGCGCAAATCCCACTACAATATTGTCTGCATAGTCTTTATGGATCTCGAAGAAACTTTCCTTGTCGGTGATCCCTTCAATCACGGATCGAATATCATAGGGCTGGTTCGGACTTTCCGGTACAATACTGTCCAGCTCGATCCTCGTTTCATCGCCTAGTGTATACGGTAACTTCGGTAACACATCCTCACAATTCTGGGGCATATAGCTCAGTAATTTCTTCACCTGCTCAATGCAGTCTTTATCATTCACTGCCGTAAGATGCGTTACACCGGATTTCGTGGAATGTGTTGACGCGCCACCCAGTGCTTCAAAACTGACCTCTTCATTGGTGACCGTCTTCACTACATTAGGACCGGTGACAAACATATAGCTCGTGCCTTCCACCATGATGGTGAAATCTGTGATCGCCGGTGAATACACGGCTCCACCTGCACAGGGTCCCATCACGGCTGAGATCTGCGGAATGACGCCGGAGGATTGTACGTTCCTGTAGAAAATATCTGCATAACCGCCCAGAGATCGTACCCCTTCCTGAATCCTCGCGCCGCCGCTATCATTCAAGCCCACCATGGGCGCGCCGTTCTTCATCGCCATATCCATGATCCTGCAGATTTTCTCCGCATGCGTTTCCGATAGCGCTCCGCCAAACACGGTAAAGTCTTGTGCAAACACATAGGTGAGCCTGCCATTCACGGTGCCAAAACCCGTGATCACCCCATCGCCATAGTACTGCTCCCTCTCCATGCCAAAGTCTTTGGTTCGATGGGTCACGAGCGCGCCGATCTCCTCAAAAGAACCCGGGTCCATCAATAGTTCCACGCGCTCACGGGCCGTCAGTTTTCCTTTCTTGTGTTGCGCATCGATGCGATGCTGACCACCGCCCAACTTACCTTGCGCCAGTTTCTCCCGCAGTATATCTGTCTTCGATTTCATAACATTCAAATTGATCAATTGGCCTGGCGGCGTTTCCAGTTGGTATGGCCATGCTCCACAGGCCTAATTTTTTTCTGGTGTTCCTGCCAGTGCCTGATGGCCACCAGGGCGGCCATCCTGGCGATAGCACGTTGGTTTTCCAGGATATGTTCCGGCGTATAGTGGTTCTTCACGAAATGCGTATCAAAATGGCCAGTGACAAAAGCCTCATGGTCCATCACAAAAGCCCCAAATGGCAGGGTGGTGGAAACGCCCTCAATCCTGTAGTCGCGAATCACCTGCTTCATTTTCTGTATCGCCTCTATTCGGGTAGGGGCGTGAACGATGAGCTTGGCGATCATCGGGTCATAATAGATCGGGATCTGCATCCCTTCCTCATACCCATCATCGCAGCGAATGCCATCGCCCTCAGGACGCCTGTACGTAGTGAGGGTGCCGATGGAAGGCAGAAAACTATTCAGTGGATCCTCTGCATACACGCGCAACTCTATCGCATGGCCATTGATCTGCAGCTCCTCTTGTTTCATGGTGAGCCACTCACCTCTGGCGATCCGTATCTGCCACTCCACCAGGTCAAGCCCTGTGATCATCTCCGTCACCGGATGCTCTACCTGCAAGCGCGTATTCATCTCCAGGAAATAAAAATTCAGGTCCTCATCCATCAGAAATTCCACCGTACCTGCAGAAGTATAATTACAACTCCGGGCCACCATCACCGCAGCTTCGCCTATCCGTTGCCGTAATGACGGGGAAACGATGGCCGATGGGGATTCTTCCACCACCTTCTGGTGCCGGCGCTGGATGCTGCACTCGCGTTCAAATGCATAGATGATATTATCATGCCGGTCTGCCAGGATCTGTACTTCAATATGTCGCGGCTTACTCACATATTTCTCAATGAACACGGAGCCGTCCCCAAAACTAGATGTAGCCTCACTGATAGCGCGCTCCATCTGCTCCTGCATATCCTCACGGCGCTCCACTATTCGCATGCCTTTCCCACCGCCACCTGCAGAGGCTTTGATCAAAATAGGATAACCAATATCATCTGCCACCAACTGCGCAGCACTTACATCCGTCACTGCATGATCAATGCCGGGAACCATCGGCACATTGTATTTCTTCACGGTATCCTTGGCGGCAAGTTTGGATCCCATCACACGAATGGCCTCGGGGCTGGGGCCGATGAAGGTGATACCCGCCTGCATGACCTTTTGCGCAAAATCAGCGTTCTCACTCAGGAAGCCGTAGCCTGGATGGATGGCATCTACGCCAAGTTCCCTGCACACCGCTATGATTTTGTCGCCGTTAAGGTAGCTTTGGTTTGATGGTGCGGGGCCGATGCAAACGGCTTCATCCGCGTACATGACATGCGGTGAATGCCTGTCAGCTTCGGAATAAACGGCAACAGAGCGGATACCCATCTTCCTGATGGTACGCATGATCCTCAATGCAATCTCGCCCCTGTTAGCAACCAAAATCTTATTGATGAGCATTGGCAATTGGCATTTAACAATTAACAACTAGAAAGAAACCTCTACTACTACATATCTATTCAAGTTCTATAAGCACCTGATTCTTCTCTACAGCCTGTCCTTTTTTCACATTGACTTTTTTAACCCTACCCTTTGTATGCATAACGATGGAGTTCTCCATCTTCATTGCTTCCAGGATCAGGATGCGCTGGCCCTCTACCATTTCATCGCCTTCTTCTACACTGATATCTAATACGAGGCCCGGCATGGGCGCTTTAACATCCTTGATTATTTTTGAAACGGTGTTTGTAAAGCCCATGGTTTCCAGCATCTGGTCCAGCGGATCCTTGATCTGTATATCAAAGGATTCCCCAGAGGCTTCCACCCGAAGATGCTTGCCATCTGCGCTTTCAGATGCGATGTGGATATGCTGGGAAGCATGTTTGTCTATAATATGATAGGCAGTCTCACCTGTTGAAATGATGTCTGCACTACTCACTTCTTCAGGATCTATCCTGAACTCAAAGGCACCTGCCTTTACATAGATCAAGTGGCCATTTTTCCCTTCCATGATACCTCCTTATTACAAATCAGAATGTCTATGAAGATCATTTGAAGGTAAGACAAAATTGAGCAGTTTTAATACAGCGGTTTCCATTCCGCGGCCCCCGGTGTATAGCCCAACACCGTGTAAGCATAGCCAGGTCTCCGGCTATCGCCACCTCCCCTTTTGGAATAGATGGCAACAGCAGCACCAGGCACCATCAGCGCCATCGTAGCGCCAGGCGGATATGCCTTGATCAGGGCAACATCTGCAGGGTGAATCATAATTAAGCTTGGATCTATCATGAGTTCGTCAAGGAAAAAAGTGACAGGCTGCCCGCGCCAGGTTGCACGACGTTCCAATCCCAGGCCGATGAGTGTCATGCCTACCACCTTGGCGCGAAGGTAATCCCATATATCGTAATAGGTAGACATCTCTAACCCGTTCAGTCCGTCGTAGGTCCTTGCATTCATGGACTGAAAAAATGATGAAACATATTCCTTCTCAAACTTCTGAACTTTCGAGGGACCCGAGACCTTCACTTCGTCCAGGGTAATGCTGGAGGCATAAGGGCTGATATAGCTGAATTGATAGGTGGCTGTATCCACTTTTTTTACTTTCTCAGTGCCCTTCACGGTCACAAAAACGGTCTTGGAGAAAAAAGGGGTAAACATTGAGTCCAGTGGTGTAACCAAATCAATGATATAGTTCTCCCTTTCTTTTTCCATGTTAAAGGTTAGCCGGCCAGTGTCACCAAATATGAATGACGAAACGCGGAATTGTCCACGCTCGTCTACGCGCAGAACACTGTCAAACAAAAACCCGGATTGATTCATCAATGAGTAACTGACTTTTTGTACAATGGGTTCAGGCTTTTCGTACACAGCAACCGTATCCAGATTACCTGTCTTGAAATTCCGCTCCGTCTTCACCCGCACATTGCGCATCCTGCCGAAAATTTCCAGGTGGTGGTTGGCACCCAGAAAATTGAAAGCATATGTACCCGGCTCGAGATCCTTCGAAACAGCAAGCGCACCTGCTGTTTCGCCGTTTACAATGGGGTACCGGAATTTCCAGCGCTTCCCAGTCTGCAGGTTATCAATCCACAGGTGCATGGTGGCCAACGGATGGTTGATGCCTGCATCTGCGCCATTCCAACTGAACTCAATGGTATCCGAGGCTTTGAAGTTGACATCATTCATGGCCAGTAGGATGGCCTCCTGTGCTTGTGTAGCAAGGGTAAATACAGAAAAGAAGACGGTTAGCATTTTTCTGGTCATATTAATTGCGCTTAACGGTTAACGATTCCCCGCCCACTCCGCTTCGCCCTGTGTATAGCCCATCACTATATAGTTGTACGGCGAGGTTTTCTGCTTGTCGCCTCCACGTTTTGTATAAATAGCAACGGCTCCACCCGGTGCCTGTGCAGAGATCATGGATGGCGGAGGAAAAATTTTAATCAACGCGATGTCTTGCGGCGGCATCGTGATACTGGATGCATCTACCAATACTTCATCGAGGAAAAACGCTACGTGCTGCCCGCGCCAAAACGCCGTGCGTTGAAATCCGTTTTGCTGCAAGATCATCCCTGTAGAATTGGCACGCAGGTAATCCCAGACGCTGTTGAATTTCATGATATCATCTGTATCGAGGCCGTTCAATGTGCGCGCCTGGAAATTCTTGAATTGTGGCGAAACAAAATCTTTTTCAAACTGCTTGATCTTTGAAGGTCCTGTCACCTTTACCTCTTCAAGGGTAATGCTGTTGGAATAGTTGTCTGACATCGCAAACCGGTAGTCAGTAGTGTCTTTTCCTGTAATGACGCTGTCTACCCCAACCTTCACAAACACCGTCTGCGCCCAAAAGGGTGTGAATGCCGTATCCAGCGGGGTGATCATCTCAATGATATATGTACTCCTTTCTTTCTCTGGATCAAAGACAGCGATGGTATCCATCTTCCCCGTCTCATGATTCAGCGCCATCTTCAGTTTTACTTTTCGGAGTTTACCATGTATTTCGAGATAATGGTCCGCTGCCATGAAATTGAACGCATAGGTCCCGGGCTTCATGTTGTGCGCAATCTCCAATGCACCCGCAGCTTCACCATTAAGGATGGGGTATCTCAATTTCCACCTCTGGCCCGTCTCCAGGTTATCGATCCACACATGCAATGAAGCCAACGGATAGGGCTGGTGAATGGCGTGGCCATTCATAGTCAGCGCAGTGGTATCACCGGCATGAACGGAAAGTGCAAAACAACAGGCGATGATGAAAACGATGATCCTTTGCATTGATATAATATACAACTAAGCAGACATAAGAGGGCACAAGGAAATGTTAATGATCATTTCAGTACGGTTTCACCCTGGGTATAACCGTTGATCACGAAGCTATAGCGTGGCCCATTGATGGGGTTATACTCGCCTCGCTTTGTGTAGATCGCGATGGCCCCTCCAAACACAAAGGAGGTCATGGTTGCCGGCGCAGGATAGGTCTTGATCATGGCAATGTCCGAAGGTGGCATGAGCCGAAGCGCCGCCGGTTCTATCCGTATCTCATCGAGAAAAAACGTCACCGGATCGTTTCGCCACAATGCCGTAACGGTGACCAGGTCATTACGGAGCTGCAATCCGGGAACAAAGGCCTGGAGAAAAGTGAAAATATTGGTAGCGCGGGACAATTCACTATCGGGATCCAGGCCATCAAAAGTCTTACCGTCTATTGCATTTTTGAATTGCGGGGAAACATATTGCCGTTCATATTTATCAGCCTTGGATTTACCGGTGACCAACACCTCGTCTAAGGTGATGGCATCCCGATAGGCATCCTCCAACATAAAACTATACCGGGTGCTGTCTGCCACTACCGTGTCTGCAGAAAGATATTCCTGTTGCTTCACCGTCACAAAAACGGTTTGCGTATAAAAAGGTGTAAAGGCGGAATCCAATGGCGTCTCCAGGAAAATAAAATACCGGTCGTTGGTTTTCTCTGGCTTAAAGGTCAGGTTTGCCATATCGCCAAATATGATAGGCGGTAGCCTGAATGCCCCGTCTGCATTGACTTGCAGGGTTGAATCAAAGAGGATCCCCTCCTTGTTCATCAGGTTGTATTTGATGTCCTGCCCCACCCACCCGGGTGCTTCCTGGGTATAAATGGTATCCATCTTTCCCGTTTGGTGGTTGCGCGCCACTTTGACCCTGACCTTTTTCACCTGCCCTTTCATTTCCAGGTAGGTTTCGGACCCCATAAAATTAAATGCATACGCACCGGGTTTCATGGTAGCGGGAATTTCCAATGAGCCCGATGCTCTGCCGTTGATGACCGGGTATCGATATTTCCAGCGGGTGCCGCCATTGATATCATCAACCCACACATGCAGGCTGGCCAGCTTGTATCCTTTCCGATGGCTGTGCCGTCCCATTCAAACTGTATGGTGTCACAAACCTTCAGGGAGCGCGCGTTGATCCACAAAGGACCCTGAGCCCTGGCGGCCATCATCAATAAGCAGTAAGTAGTAAAAAGTAATAAGTGTTTCATAGACTAATTCTCACTTCAAAATAGTTCATTCTATGATAATCCGAAAGGTCAGATTTATTCTCGGATTGTTAATTTTTTTGGTCGGCGGTAGTCGATGCAGCCAAAACCGCTGTGTGGCACCCCGCATCACCAACAGGCTGCCATGCTCCAGGAATACATCGATCCGCCTGCCATCGGCCTTGTGCTTGAAGCAAAACTTACGTTCTGCGCCAAAGCTCAGGGAGGCAATGGCTCCATCCCGTTTCAGGTCCTTTTCACCATCACTATGCCAGGCCATCCCCTCGTTGCCATCGTGGTACAAATTGAGCAGACAGGAATTATAGGTTTCCCCGCTTTGTTTTTCCGTAAGCTCCTTCAGGGCCTTCAAAGCCGGCGTCCAGGGCAGTGCCCGCTTCACCGTGCCGGAATAGGCGTATTCAAAGGGCCGCTCACCATACCAGGCCACTTTCCGCTTGGTGATAAAATGCTTACCCATAATGAAGGCCTCATCGTTCCGCCACTCGATCCCGGTCATCAGTTGATCCATAAACTGATCCGCCTCGGCCGCTTCCACCACCCTGCCATAATACTCCACAATACCGTCTTTGTCCAATAAATTCTGCATCCCTATGAGAAATAAAAAATTACTGCTAAATTATATGATCTGTAAAATACTTACGATGATCAAACGCATCGCTTTCATAACACTCTGGATCAGCATTCTGTTGAGTTGCCGCGTAGTGTTGGTGCCTGAGTATAGCGCCAAGCTGGAAGAGGATATTGCCAAAACCGCAAAGGCTACGGATAAGTTGTACATCGATCTGCTGGATGCTGCGCCGGCGAAAAGAGGGTACGACAACTACAAGGAACGATATGCCGATATTGAAGCCGATATCAATGCCATCCGTTTGAAGAATGAGGCGAGGAATAAGAACGAAGACTTCCTGGTGATCATTGACAACCTGAAGAATGGATTCACGGAAGCGAAGAAATACCATAAAGACAACAACACGCTTGCAGATGGAGAGATCATGGCCTACCAGGCCACACTCGCCGGACTCTGGAAGCCACTCTATCTCGGAGAAAGAAGTTTAAAAATCAATGATAAAAAATAATACCATGAGATTTGATATCGATGAAACTCTGGCACAAATGCTGAAAGCCATTAAAGATGTGGTGAAAGACAATTGGAAAATGGTGAAAGAAAATGCAAACACCTATCTTCAGACCCGAAGAAGCAGACTGGAACTATTGGCGAGTCTTCGGTTGACCAACCAGATCAAGGCATCGTTTTTTGAGCAGCGGATGAAAGACGAGAAGATGATCCTACAGTCTGAATTGCACTCCATCGCCATTATGTCTAAATCTATTGCACAGAAGG
>JBEISY010000003.1:0-20273 GCA_040375175.1 Chitinophagaceae bacterium | reverse complement strand
GACAGAATATTTTTTCCGCATCAATCGGTTTATGATCCAAAATGAACAAGATGATCACGTTTGGGCCAATGAAAATATGGATGTGAGACAATTATCGCCTGTTATTCGAAACTGATTTTTCTAGGTCGCAGTTCGCAAAGTTCGCGCAGGTTGCAGAGGGCCCGAGTTCGCGGTCTTCGCACTTCTCCCTTTATCTTCTAACTTTACTTAGCATCAGCGTATCGTAAACCCAAATCCTTGCTCAAAATTCAGCGCCGTCTTCCGAATATTCGCCGGCGGTTTACTGTCAAATAAATAAGAGAATCTTGTATACACCCTCCACTTTGCCGTGAGGTTAAAATCAACCCTGGTATCATTCATGATGCGGAAATCAGTGAAATCCGAAAACACCGGCTGGTAATAAATGGTGCTGATGATGGAACCATTCAGTTTAGGTATATGGATGTTGAGTGAAGCGTAGTTGCTCCAGCGGTGCAGGTTGAGGATCTCCATGGTAGGCGGAACGGTTTTTTCATATTCATACATGTATGCCGTGCCGAGGAATACATCGGCATCTTTATTCAACTTTAATTTAAACCTGGGACCCGTTCCAAACAACTGCCTGAACTGCAGGCCCAGCGGCTCATTCGTCTGGCTTTGCACAAAAGCCTCCCATCGCAACCAGTGGTTGATCTTGTAATTGTAGCGTAAGTGGATGTAGAAATTGTTCACGAAACTTTCTTCCTCGGCATTCGCGAGATCATAGTTGGCGGCTGCCAGAAGCAAGTGCTTGTATTTCTTGCTTTTCCACTGCGTCACGATGTTCCCACGGAAGGTGGTGATGGATTTGCCATTGGTGCTGTTCAGTAAAACGGCGAGGTTAAAATCCCCCACAAACCGGATGGAATCCGTGCTCATCCGCCGCTCCTCAATATTGACGACCTGGGCATGGGCGGTATGGAATAGCAATAACAGAAAAAGGGTGATGTGAAACTTCATCGGACAAATATAATGAGCAATAGTTCGCGAGTAGCAGGTCGCAAGGTCGCATTAAGGGTTCAGTTGCGACCTCCGCGAACTGCGAACTGCGCCCTGCGAACTAAACTGCTTGCTTCCCATCACGGAAACAGTTACCTTACCCAAAACCTCCAACATGACTGCTCCCAAAACCGTCCAGTTTTTCGGCTATTACCTATATGTTGTGGCCGCAACACTCGTCTTCGCGCCCAATATGATACTCAACGTACTGCAGGTACCCGAGACCAACGAAGCATGGATCCGTGTGGTGGGAATACTCGTGGCTTGTCTAGCGGCTTATTATCATCGCATGGGTGCCGCCGGCAGCGAAGAATTTGCGGTTACCTCCACCTATGTGCGCCTTTTTGTGTTGGTAGCTTTTGCCGCACTCTGGGCCGCTGGCATCGGGCCATGGCAGTTGATCATCTTTGGTGCGGTGGACGCTTTAGCTGCGATGTGGACAATGTCTTGTTTGAAGAAAGGGAGAAGTTAAAGGGAGAAGTGCGAAGGCTGCGACCTTACGAACTAACTCACAAGCCTGACAGGAATGCAATGTGACACATGTGCTTTTTCTTCTTTTCTAAGTTTCAGGTTTGTCCTGATGGCGTGAATTTTTTCTTTCTCCACGAGCCTGAACCAGTATTCCGCGGGGATGGATTTGTTGGAGTGTAATTCAAGGCGAATAACAATACTGTCATTTGGGTATCTGCGGTTGTTGATCAACTGGCTCAGCAGCGTCTCGTGAATGTCGATTTCTCGTGCAAAATCAACTCTCTTCTTCTTCAGTCATTTCTTTCAATGCATTCCTTCTGGCCCTTGTTATATCGTTAGAGACCTTCATTCTCGTCTGTGTAGCAGTCTCTAAAACAAACATCCTTAAAACTAAAAAGTTTACAAAATATGTAAAGATTTATCGCCCTATTCCTGACGACCATTTTGAGTATCATGTTATTGCTGAAATCCATTTAACGGATCAGTGTTTTTCCCTGTTCACGTTGTTTTTCGACTGTAAAAAAGTTGTGAAGCGCTGCGACCTTGCGACCTGCGAACTATACAACGATTTTGATTTTTCTCGCAAGGTCATGAAAATATTCCCTGGACCAGATATCCAGCTGCTCCGGATGGGGAATGAAACGGATGATGTCCTCCTTAATAGCATTGATCGATACAGTATCGATTCTTTCATCCAATAGTTTGCGGAATTGTTTTTCTGAGATCTTTTTGTTCTCAAGATCGCCACTATTGATGGCGCGCTGGTGGAAATGATCCAAGTGTAATCCAATACCTTTTCGAACATACCATTCCATATCATACCAGTCCCGGCCCTTTACACGCTGCTTCCATTTCCTGAAAAGCAGCGCATGCATTTTCCCGGCGAAAAGATCAGGTAGGGTGAAACATTTCACATAAAATGAGAATGGCTTGAGTAATAAAAGCTCTTCGGTTTGAAATCCGGGCGGTGGTTCTTTATCTACTTCAATTTTTATCTTGATGGCCGGTGGGCGGGATAGACCAGATTGTGGAACCAGTTTCTCCAGTTCGAGCTCGCTCCACAAAGTATCAGGCTTCAGGAAAGCAGAGTTGATGGAGGTTATGGCCGATTTTTTCTTTTGACTTACAGAGACCTCCATACCCATTGCCGCAAATTCCGTGACCACTGGCTGCAGGTAAGACATGATATCGAATGCAGGATCCGGTTGCAACAAAGAAAAATCCAGGTCTTCAGAGAATCGGTTGAGTCCATGGAAAATACGAAGTGCAGTGCCTCCATAAAAAGCCGCCTTGTTGAAAAAACCACTTCTCTCCAGCCCGGCCAATGCCACCTCCTGCATGATCTCACGAAGTGCATTTTCAACGTCTATGCTGTTCTTTGGCTCATATTCATTCACCCAGTCTATGATCTTCATGACTCCAATGTTTTTACGAGTATCTCGAGGCTCTTTTGTTTCGGACTGTTTCGGGCCCAGGACCTGATCTCAGATAGCCGGAAACGGTAGATCGCGTCTTCGTCCAGTCGCAGATCATCAAAGAGATACGCTTTTGTTTGAGCCACACTTCTGAGATTCACCCCGCTTGTTGTAACAATAACATCGCACAAAGCCTTTTCTGCTGAAGCGATGAGTACCGATTCTTTTTCACTCAACAACTGCCGCGTAATTCCGAATGAGTAGTAGGGCAACGGAACTTGTGAATAGCTAAATCTTCCGATGGGATTACTAAAGACCGTTGAGCGCCTTACTGTGATGGCACTAAAGGTTGACGTTCTTTCGGGAATAAGACCCCAATATGATAAAGCAGATTCAAGGGAGATATAAGACGGACCATAGAGATGGTTACTGACTAGGAAGGGGTGCGGACCCTTCATGTCTAACCCGGCGCCGGGTACGTAGAGACCTCTTTTAACCGGGATCAGTTCTCCGGCTTTGACCATTTCGCTGATCTTATCATACGGTCGTTTATACCCCTTCAACACAGACAAAAGAAGCTGTGTAGAAAGCGGGATTTCTTTGAACTTGCGAATTTGATGATCAACAGTTGCCATATAGCGTATGTAAAATCGGAAATATTCCGATATATAGGACAAAATTATACAAATAGTGTAAAATAAAGACATATAAATCGGATAAATACCGATTATAGATGCAAAGAATAGCATAGCAGTTCGCAGTTCGCAGGTCGCAGTTCGCAGGTCGCAGGTCGCAGCTAAACGGCCTCCTGCGACCTACGCGACCTGCGACCTGCGAACTATGCTTTCGTCTCATTAAAAAAATCCCCGCCCATTCATTGATTTCTTTTGTATCGTCAAACAGAGATCATGAAACAAGCAATAATACTTTTCACAGCCTTAGTACTCAGCTTTGCTGGATTTGCACAGTTCCCTGGCGGCGGAATGCCTCCGGCCCAGGGCAAGGGGATGCAGACGCCTCCTTCCATCGGTATCGTATTTGGCAAGGTGGTAGACTCCACCGGTAAGCCGATCCAGGATGCTTCCGTTATGTTGATGGGTAATAAAATGGATACCGCCACCAAGAAATTCAAGCAGGTGATGCTGAAGGCCACGTCAACCAAGGCTGCCGGTTCATTCCGGTTTGAAGACCTTCCCCTCATGGGCCCGCTGACGATCAAGATCAGCGCTACCGGATACGCGCCTTTTGAAAAGCGGTTTACCATCGTTGATCCCAAACAAATGAAGCCGGGCACCATGCCCGATGTAGAGAAGGATTTCGGAAAGATCGCCATGAACATCCAGGCCACGGAGATAAGCACGATCACCGTAGTAGGTAAGAAGCCCGCGATGAAGATGGACATCGATAAAAAAGTATTCAACGTAGAAAAGAACATCGTGAGCACGGGCGGCAATGCAGGTATCCTCAACATCGTCCTGAAGAATAATGCAGCATCTGTTACACTGGCGGTGAACGATATCTTCCGTACGAGGATCAACCACCAGTTTACATGCAGCCAATTTTACAACCGTGAAGCGATACGATATCCGGATAATCCCATGGTCCGCATGACCTTCAGTTATAGGTTCGGTAAAATGGATATGAGTTTGTTTAAGCGTAAGAATATGAAAGGCGAAGCTGAAGGCATGCAGGGTGGGATGCAAATGCAATGAGGCAATGTGGCAATTTGAGAATGCGGTAATTGCAAGAAATTTAATGTTATGACATCAATTGATATGGGTTACCATTTAAAGAAACAGGAATATACCTATAACAGTATTTAAGAATTTCCGTCTTCCGGCTCGCCTGCCGGGGAGGGAAGCACAGTTAGAGTTTGGTCGTCCCGCATTTTTATGCGGGACTTTTTTTAGGCATTGGGCACAAAATCAATGCGGCAATGTGGCAATGCGGCAGTGCGGCAATGAAGGAAGGCGCGCCTTGCGTTGCGGCGCGCCGGCAGTCACTCCGAGTGTTTCTGCGCAGGCCGGCAATGCCCAGTGCCCAATGCCCAATGCCTCGCGAAGCGTCAATTGCCGCATTAATAACGCTCTATTTAACCAACGCCTGGTACACCACCGGCTTTACCCTATCCACAAAATCCCAATCTGCCGTGGGCCAGATGTTGCGCATGAAGATGACCACGAGGTTGTTCTTTGGATCGATCCAGAAATGTGTGGCGAACATGCCGTCCCACATATAGGTGCCATATCCCACAGGCATAACCGAAACGGCTTTGTCCATGAGCAGGCCGAAGCCAAAACCAAAGCGTCTTACGTCTGTGGGATTGTCGAACAAAAGAAACTCACCGATCTGGTTGGTAGTCATGAGTCGGATCGTATGCGGAGAAAGTAATCGCACCCCATTCAGTTCACCTCCATTGACAAGCATTTGTGAGAATAAGGCATAGTCGAGCGCGGTTGAACTTAATCCCGCGCCGCCGGAGAAATAAGAGCCCTTTGGCGTTAGCGGAAAGTTGGGATCTCCGCCATTCTCGAATTTAGCAGCGTACGCTTCTGCCTTGTTTTTCTCGTTCAACTTGTACAAGGGAACAAGTCTGGAAGCCTTATCCGAAGGCAGGTAGAAATAAGTATCCTTCATACCCAGAGGGTCAAAGATGCGTTCCTGTAAAAAGACGTCAAGCGGTTTACCACTCACCACTTCTACAAAGTAACCAAGCACATCGGTATTCAATCCGTAGAGAAATTTTTCACCGGGCTGGTTGAACAAGGGAAGTTTTGCGAGCCGCGGAATGACCTCGCTCAATTTATCTGTTGGTGTGCCGATGCCTCCATTGATCTTGTATTTGGCGTAGATGGCATTCGCGAAGGGAGAACCAATCTGCGCGTAGCCGATACCGGAGGTATGGGTGAGCAAATGCCGGATCGTAATTTCCCGTTTAGCCGGCACCGTTGTAAAGCTGGTGTCATTGTTGTAAAAACGATCCAACACCTTGGCATCTTTGAATGCGGGGATGAACTTAGAAATGGGATCATCGAGGGAAAATTTACCTTCTTCCCAGAGCATCATCACTGCAGTGGTTACAATCGGTTTTGTCATAGAAGCGATACGGAAGATATTGTCTTTCTGCATAGGTGTGCGGCTAGCGATATTGCTGTAGCCCATCGACTTGTGATACACTACCTTTCCATCTTTCATGATCAGGCCAACGGCACCATTGAGCCGTCCCTCCTGGATATATTTGTTCACAAAGCTATCTATCCGTCCAAGCCGTTCAGTGGAAACGCCCGCCACTTCCGTATTTGAGCTTGTTTGGCAGAAAACCGTCAGGGGTAGGAACAAGAACAAAATGAGGGAAAGCCGCATGGCAATTATTTTCCTAAAAGTAAGCCTTCTCATGTAGAGAGCATGGCTAAAAGAAAGAAGGCTGCAAGTTCCAGCATGTACTGCAACCTGCAACCTTCAACCTTCAACCTGTTCTCTAGTATCCCTGATTTTGCTTCAGGTACCCTGTAATATTTGAAGCACCGTCTATTGCGGTTTGTGGTATAGGGAACAGCCGCTTGTTTTTATCCGCATTGTTCTTTTCTGTCCAGCTGTCTTCATACTTTCCAAAACGGATAAGGTCTGACCTTCTTTGGAATTCCCAATACAATTCAAATCCTCTTTCGCGCAGCAGGATATCATTGGTTACCGCTGTGAGTGCCGGCGCGGTAAAGCCATATGCTGTTCTTGCCGTGCGTATGGCATTGATATCAGAAAGCGCTCCGCTCTGATCTCCTTTGCGAAGTTTGGCTTCCGCCCTCATCAGGTACACATCGGCCATCCTTACAATCGAAATATCTGCCTCGCCAAAGTTCCGACCACTGGCGGATTTGGCGCTGAATTCATATTTCTCCACGCGGAAGCCGGTGCTATAGTCGCTACCCGCCGTAGTGAAGTTGATCGTTTCAGTGAAGTCAACAGGCGCGGTGGGCCTGCTTCTGGTCACATTGAACAACCTACCCACCCTGAACCTTCCGTCTGGGCATTTCACAAACGCACCGCTCTGCCTGATCAATCCAAATTGCTGACCACGAAGAATACCTCTGTCGATTTTGAAATCTACATCCCTGTAACAAGTGTCTGCTCCGTTGGCAGGAACGATAAGATTCTTTTTGTAGAACCTCGGATCCTTTCCTGCAGGATCTCCACTATATGCGTTTACCCATGTCCGATAGAAGTCTGGTGTGATACCTGGGCCATCTGTTCCATTTGCACCAGGGAACGCGGGTAAGGGAAACTGATCTCCTGAAAGAGAAAAGTACGCCAATCGGTTATGACCATTGAGATCAAAGCGCTGGTCAACAGCAAATACGATCTCCCTGTTGGTGTTGTTGTTATCGCTAAAGATAGAGAAATAGTCAGCGGCCAGTTGGTAGGTTCCGCTGTTGATGATGCGTGTGGTATAGTCGTTCACCTTATCCAGATCCTCAGTTTTGAACTGCGGCGTGCCATAAGGATCACGATACACCGCAGCATTGAGATAAAGCCTCGCGAGCAATCCCCATGCTGCAGCTTTGGATACACGGCCCGCACCCACATTGCTTTCCAGATTGGCTTCTGCTGCAATCAATTCTTTAGCGATATATTCTACAGCGTCGTTGCCACGTATGATCTGTGAGATATCATCCGGCTTTTCTTTCACGAATGTGATACCCCAAAGGTCAAGGGCGAGCATATTGTAGAATGCGCGCATCGCCTTTGCTTCCGCGAGGTACACTTTGGCATTCACATCTTTGTTTTCAGGCAATGCGCTCAAAGCGATAACAGCCCTGGAGATGCTTTGGGTGACGAAGGTCCAGGTATCTCTGACATTGGGGTCCGTACTGGTAGTCTCATGCTTGTGAAGAGAGATATAGATACCATTGTCTCCCCAGTCTGTACCGCCACGATACGGTAAGATGGCTTCGTCTGTTGATATCTCGGAGAGCGCAAACAAGGTGGTATGTCTGTAGATGTCCGGGAGCCTTGCATATACCGGCGCAATCAAGCCATCGGCGATCTGTTTATCTGTCTGCCCCTGGATTGAACTTTCATCGAGAACGTTCTCTTCCAATTTGGTACATGAGATGCCGGCAAGCACAATGGCTGCCAACATGATCTTTTTAAATGTAGTTATCATCACAATGAATGTTTAGAAAGTGACTTGTAATCCGAATATGAATGACCTTGCTTTTGGGTAGCTGAGATAATCAATACCATAAGAATTGATGCCATTGATCTGCCTGTCGATATTTACTTCAGGATCATAACCATCATATTTGGTGATCACAAAAAGATTTTGACCGGTCAGTGAAAGTCGAGCCGATTGAAGCCAGTTGATACCCATTTTCCTCGTGTTGAAGGTGTAACCGAGGCTGAGGTTATTCAGCCTGAGGAACGAGCCGTTCTTGAGATATCTTGTACTGACTGGTGCAGCGTTATTCACGGATTCTTCCGGATACTGAATGGCTTCTTGTGTAGTATTGATGCCCTTGAACAGCCTCAGTTTGTAGAAGAAGGCATTGGCCGTATTATCATAGAGTTTATTACCTGACACGCCGTTGAAATTGGCATTCAGATCGAAACCGTTCCAACCCAATGTTGCAAAGAAATTGTACATCAAGGTAGGTAATGCTGATCCGGCAGCGATCCGGTCTTTGTCTGTCACTACTCCGTCTCCGTCGGTATCCTGGTAGGTGCTGATACCATTTGCATCAAAGCCAGTGAATTTTCTCAGGTAGAATGTTCCGATGGGCTCATTGTTCACATAGCCGTTGATGGTGGCCGATGTTAAACCAGAGCCGGATGCAGAACCAGATGGGATCACGGAGTAAGGGGAGTTCTCCACGATGTTTTTCATGAAGCTGATATTACCACCAAGGCCATACGTGAATCCTCTTCTGGTAGTGTGCCGATAGGAGAGATCGATCTCCACGCCGGAGTTGGTAATGGTCATATCCGGTACGTTGGTCCATACCGTACCTGCAGGTTGAACCGGGTCAGCAGGAATAACCTCGAGAAGAATGTTGCTTGATATTTTGTTGAAGACATCTATCGATCCATTCAAATCACCGTTCAGCAATCCGAAGTCCAATCCGACGTTCCACTGGTTGGAGACTTCCCACTGAATATCGGGATTCGCCAACCTCGAGAACGTTGTTCCTGCGGGATAGGGTCCGCTTGCTGCGAGCGGGTAACTGGTAGATGCGGACACCACCGAAGTATACAGTGGCTGTGTGATTTTGGATGGGATTTCCTGGTTACCCGTGCGTCCCCAGCCTGCGCGCAGTTTCAAATTTGAGATGGGGGACGATGCCATGAAATCTTCTTCAGAGATTCTCCATGCTGCAGAGAAAGAGGGAAAGTAGCCGTACTTGTTGTTGTCTCCGAATTTCGAAGAGCCATCGGCCCTGAAGTTCACCGTCAACAGATACTTGTTCTGATAGCTGTAGTTAATCCTGCCGAAGAACGACTGCAATTCATTCTCGGTAGCATAGCCGCCGGGCCTGTTGTTGGCGAGTGTGAGTTCCTGTCCACTGGCTGGATTGTAAATCGGCTCAAATGAATTAAGCGGGAACCTGTTGATGCTGTAATTGCGCCCCTGCAGGAAGATCTTCTGGTAGGAGTAACCACCCAGCACAGAGAAGTTATGGTCCTGTGTTTTAAAATTATACGTCAGATAGTTTTCAATAAGGGTGTTTCTGTTGTAGGTATAGTAAGTTTCCAGCCTGCCATCTCGCTGTGGGATCTGGCTTGGCAGAGATTGATAATCCCTGGTGGCATTTGAAACGTCTACCCCGAAATTGAGTTTATAGATGAGTCCTTTGATGATCTGAATAGAAGGCGAGATGTTACCGATGAACCTGTTGATCTTGGTGATCTCCTTTTCCAGACTGAACGTCACCAATGGGTTGTTGATATCCTGGTAACGGGCAGGGATACCCGCAGAATCTGCCGGGTAGGTGGGGTTGTTAGACAATGCATCCCCAATTACTGAAGAGATGGGCGGCCTGAGATTATAGGTATTGGCCACATTCAGGTTGGCTTCAATACTCAACCGGTTGTCAAGTAGTTTCTGTGTGACATTGAACCGGCCGCTATACCTGTTGAGATCGCTGTTCTTAATGATACCCTGCTGCTTTTGCATATTGAATGCAGCATAATAGGTGAGAGCATTGGCACCACCACTGAAGGAAAGGTTGTGGTCCTGTGTAAATGCAGTTCTGGAGATCACTTTCTGCCAGTCTGTATTTGCGCCTTTATCTACCAGCGTACCGCCAAGGGACTTTACTTGTTGCCGGTATTCTTCCGCGGTGAAAACAGCAATCGGATTTGCCATGGTTGAACTTCCGAGCGCAAGGCTATAGGTCATGGTAGGCACACCGGCCTTACCTCTTTTGGTAGTGATAAGGATGACACCGTTGGCACCACGGGATCCGTAGATCGCCGTTGCGGATGCATCTTTCAACACATCGATGGCCTCAATGTCCTGCGGGTTTATGAAGTTTAACGGGTTGCCACCACCGGTACTTGAATTATCTAGTGGAAGGCCATCAATCACAAACAGTGGCGTACTTCCGGTTCTTACGCCACCGGGGCCGCGTATCGTAATACTCTGCGCGCCGCCGGGCTCACCACTCGCAGATGTGACATTTACACCCGCCACCTTACCCTGGATCAATTGTTCCGGGCCAAGGATAATACCTTTGTTGAAGGATTCAGCCTTCACTGATTTTACGGCACCTGTAACGTCTCTCTTGTTTTGAGATCCGTATCCTACCACTACAACGTTGGTAAGATCATTTGTAGCGGAAACGAGAACAATGTTAACCGACTGCGAAGCAGGGACCTCCCTGGTAGCAAAGCCAACAAAGGAAACCACCAGGATATCATTGTCGTCTTTGACATTGATGGAGAAATTACCATTGGCATCGGAGGTTGTAGTTGCTCCTGACGATTTTGCCGTGATGGTAGCACCGGCCAACGGTTGGCCCCCTTGTTGTGTGATCTTGCCTGTGATCTGTTTTTCAACTGCACCATGCCATTCGCGTGTAGGAGTATTGTCCCGGTCATTAGCCTGACTGTATGCCGGGATAAAGGCAATCAAAACGAAAGGCACAATGAGCCTTTTCAATTTGTCTTTGAGCATTAGTTTTAGTTTTCTGATGCGAAATTGAATGAAAAATATTCCACATACATGCTGTAAACAATCTCATAACCTTTCGTTAATCATTACACAACATCGATGAATTGAATCGTTTGTTACCTTACGCTCACATGAAAAAGTGGGTCTCTTCACTGATGGCATTGCTATGCCTGCAGTTTTACGGTTATGCACAACCGTTATTAGGAACTTTGTTGCACGCCCATAACGATTATCAGCACCAACAACCCTTTGATGGTGCATATAAGGCAGGTTTTTCATCGATAGAAGTGGATGTACATCTGCGTAACGGGAGGTTGCTGGTTGGCCACGATGCGAAAGACCTGGATGAATCCAGGACCTTTACTGCGCTTTATCTGCAAAAGATCAATAGCCTGCAATCTTCAGGAACCCTGAGAAAGCTCCAGCTGCTCATCGATATCAAAACCGAAGCCCGATCCACGCTGGATGCCATCGTTTCCCAATTGAATGCGTATCCCCAGCTGATAAAATCTGGTCTTGTTTCATTTGTGATCAGTGGGAATAGACCCTCTCCGGATACATACTCGTCTTACCCTTCCTTTGTTCAATTTGACGGCAGGCCCTGGGAGAAATACCTTCCGGAGCAACTGGCAAAAGTGGCCATGATCAGTGATGCATATCCTTCTTACCTGGAACCAACAACAAGAAAGCCCGATACCAATAAAATCAGGACCACGATTGCCCTGGCGCATGAATGGGGTAAGCCTTTTAGGTTCTGGGCCAACCCGGATATGGAAACGGGGTGGACATTTTTGATGGATATGGGTGTAGACTATATTAATACGGACCAGGTGCTTCAGTTGTCGGCATTCCTGAAGAAGCAAGATCCTTATGGTGGTCTGACGCTTCATGACAGCCGACCGATGATGCCATACAACCGGATGGTCAGAAGTGCTGGTAAGGTGGTGAGGTTTGGGGATCCGGCTGTGGAGAACCATGCACTCGATATTACATCGATCCCTGGTACTGCGCTGTTTGCCGTTGAAGACAGGTATGGTTTGCTTGTGATGAATCTTGGTGGAGAGATTTTGGATCGATATGTATTCAGTAAGGATAACGGTGAGTGGAAAAATGCAGTGAGCACCTATTCCGGTGTCAAATCATTTATACAGGATGGTAAAACATGGATAGTGTGGTGCGCATCAAAAGATAAGTCGGGATTTTTGGTTTCTGCGGAATGGAATGGAAAGATCAGTAAGGTTGAAGGAAAGCCATTGACATCGCATAACAAATTGCAGTCGCCCATTCCAAATGAAGTGTATCTCGAGAAGGGAGCGACGGGGAACTACATCTATGTGGTTTTGAATGGTTCGGATGAAGTGGTTAAACTAAGGTGGTCAGACAAGAAAGAGATCTGGCGGGCAAAGACCGGAGTTGCACCATTTGGTGTGGTAGTGGTGAAAGACAAGGTTTACGTCACCAATTGGGGCGGACCGCAGGTCACCGATTCATCGAGGGTTACAGCCGGTGTGCCCTGGGGGCTTGCATATACGGACAAGACAACGGGCGCTACTGCAGAGGGAACGGTGTCTGTTTTTGATGCCGTTTCAGGGAAGGTGTTGAGGGAGATCAAGTCTGGTTTACATCCAAATGAAATCATCTCATCCGCAGACGGAAAGTTTGTCTATGTCAGCAATGGAAATAGTGATGACGTGACAGTGATCAACACAAGGAATGATCAGGTTGCCGATCAAATACCAGTTGGCATGTATCGGGCTACATTTAAAAAGGAAGGTAGTTCGCCTAACGGGTTAGTGCTTGATCGTGAAAATGCACGGTTGTTTGTTTCAAACGGTATGGATAATGCGGTAGCTGTTGTGCGATTGGGAAGGTTGTCTGCAACGCATGGAAAAGGCAATTCATTTATAGAAGGATTTATCCCAACGGAGGCCTATCCCTCCGGATCTGCAATCATCAATGATACGCTGATCGTTGCAAATCTTGAGTCTGAAGGAGCCAATGTGGTGAATGCAACGAAGAAGGCGCGCGGTATCCATTATCAATTGGGATCTGTCAGTATTATTCCATTGCCTTCAATGGAACAGCTTAAAGGGTTCACGGCCATAGCCTATGAGTCAGCGATGTTCAGTAAGATGGATGCGTTGTCTGAGTTGCCTCGAGCCAACGTTCTGCCCAAACCTGTGCCGGAAAGAATTGGCGAGCCATCAGTTTTCAAGCACGTGGTGTACATCATCAAAGAGAACAAGACCTATGACCAGGTTTTTGGCGATATGAAAGGAGGCCGAGGCGATAGCTCGCTTTGTGTTTTTGGAGATAGGATCACACCAAATATTCATGCGTTGGCCAGAATATTTGGATGGATGGATAACTATTATGCATCTGGTAAATCCAGTGCTGAAGGTCATCAATGGAGCAATGCCGCGATTGTATCAGACTATGTGGAGAAGAATGTACGTGCATGGTTCAGAAGTTATCCGCATCGGCAAACCGATGCCATGGTGTATAACAAACAGGGATACATTTGGAACAATGCCGTTACGCACGGGAAAACGGTGCGTATATATGGCGAAGCCTGTACCACGGAGTATGATGAGAAATTAAAATGGCTGGACTTATACAGAGGTATGCAGTCGGGCGCGAAACCCAGTTGGCGGAACACATCTACCATCGACAATATACTTCCCTTGATCTCACCCTTGTTTCCGGATAACGATAATCTGGTGTTCAGTGATCAACAGCGGGCAGAGATCTTTCTAAGCGAATGGGAGCAGTTTGAAAAAGATGGGAACCTGCCGAATCTGATGATCCTGTCTTTACCGAATGATCATACTGCAGGTACATCGCCGGGCTTTCCAACGCCTAACGCAATGGTTGCTGATAATGATTTAGCGCTGGGGAGGATCATCGACAGGATCAGCAAGAGCAAGTATTTTGATTCAACGGTTATCTTCATCACGCAGGATGATTCGCAAGGCGGATGGGATCATATTTCAGCGTATCGTACCGTTGGGATGGTGATCAGTGCGTATAGCCCTGGAAATGTCATCAGGTCTAACTATAACCAAACATCGATGGTGAGAACGATGGAGCAGATCCTGGGATTGCCGCCGATGAATGTGATTGATGCCACGGCTCAGCCGATGTTTGATTGTTTCGCAGATAGCAAGCGATCTTTCAGCTTCAACTACTTGCCATCAAATGTTCCGCTAGACGAGATGAACAAACCATTATCTGCATTGAGAGGCATAGAGAGGAAATACGCTAAACAATCCATGGATGAAGTGTATAATGAGGTGGATGGTGGCGAGGATGATGAGATGAACCGGATCATCTGGTTCTATGCAAAGGGAAAGAAAAAGTATCCACAGTCGGGTTTTTAATGAACCGGTTTTTTATACCTGATACCTTTCACAATCTCTAACCAGAACGTGCCGGCAAAAGCGACGGCTGCGCAAATGCCAATCATTTTCCAACTCATTTTCTGCAACTCAAATAGATTCCGGAGAAAGGGAATGTTAAGCACACCGATGATAAAAAGCAAGGTGATACCAATGATCAACGGCAGCAGATTGTTTTTGTATCTGATGGTGGTGAAAATAGTATGCGTAAAACTGCGGTTTACCAACGTCAGGAAGATATTGCTGAACAACAAGGTGATGAAGATCATCGTCCTCGTGAGCGTTTCCTCTTGTCCCTGTTGCATACTCCAGTAGCCAATGCCGAGGCAGGCCGCTGTGATGGCAAGTCCCTGAACAATGCTGATGCCCAGTTGGCGCAGACTCAGGAAAGTGTTGCCCATTTTCCTTGGTGGTCTTTGCATGGTGCCGGGTTCCATGGGTTCATTTTCATAGATGATGGAGCAGGTGGGCCCCATGATCAGCTCCAGAAAGATCACGTGCACCGGTGAGAAAATATCTTTGAATGCCCAACCCAACAATAGCGGCAATGTGACCACGAGAATGATGGGGATATGGATCGATACAATGTATTGAATCGCTTTTTTCAGGTTGTCGTAGATCTTCCTTCCCAGCGCAACAGCATCCGTCATGTGCGAGAGATCATCGTCCGTCAGAATCAATGATGCAGCACCCTTGGCTACTTCGCTTCCTCGCTTACCCATTGATATCCCAATATGTGCGGCTTTTAATGCAGGGGCATCGTTCACGCCATCGCCGGTCATCGCTACGATTTCACCATTGTCTTTGAGTGCATTGATGATCCTTAGTTTTGCTTCGGGAAACATCCTGGCGTAAATATTGACCTTGCCCACTTTTTGTTTCAGTACGTCATCAGACATCGCAATGATCTCTTTTCCTTCCAACGCATTTTCCGGATCAGGGTCCATACCAACCTGCTTCGCGATAGCAAGTGCTGTTTCCTTGTAGTCGCCCGTGATCATTTTGACCGCGATGCCGGCATCATGGAAAGTCTTTATCGTTTCTACAATTTTATCTTTCGGAGGATCCTGAAAGGCGAGGAGCCCGAGGAAATCGAAAGGGATCTCCTCCTGCGTTGTGGGCCAGTTGGTATTTCCCCATCGGCCCCGGCCTACGCCCAGCACACGAAAGCCTTGCCTGGCATAGTTCAGGGATTGTTGTTCGATGGTTTGTTGATCAGCTTGCGAAAGTCCGCTTTGTTTAACCAATCTTTCCACCGCACCCTTTGCCGCAATCACACAATCACTATTTTGATTTTGAAAAACGTGCGTCATCATCGGTGGTGAACCACCGATCGGGTATTCATGAATCTGTGTATAGTCTTTGCGGAGATCGCTGCTTGTGGTCTCGCCATAAAGTTTATGGATCGATATTTCCATCGGATCAAATGGACTGGTTTCGCTGCTCCACATGGCGTAGGTCAGTACTTCTTTTTGTGCATCTGTTAGTGTGTTTCCTGCTGTATCTACGCTTGCATTTTCACTGAGACTAAATATGGCAGCGAGATGCATTTGGTTTTGCGTGAGGGTACCCGTTTTATCGGCACAGATGACCGTTGCGGCACCCAGGGTTTCCACATATTGGGGTTGCTTCACGATGATCTGGTTTTTCAACAACCTGAACGCACCCAGGGCCTGGAAAGTGGAAAACGCAACTGGTATCTCTTCGGGCAGTACGCTCATGGCCATTGTGAGGCCCTGCATGAAGCTCTGCATGAAATTATGCGATTGCCAGTAGTTGATGCCCACCACCAGGATGAAAGCACCCGCGCCGAACCAAACCATTTTGGTGACGAAGTTTTTGATCTGTATCTGCAAGGGTGTTTTGATCACTGGTACTTCTGCCACGGACTGCCCGATCTTACCGAACATGGTGAGCAGGCCCACAGCATTGACCTTGGCATAAGCGTTTCCGGATGTGACGAGGGTCCCGCGGAAAATTTGTTCGCCTTTATTTTTATACACGGCCAGGGACTCACCGGTTAAGATAGATTCATTGATGGAGAGGTCTCGCGCCTCAAGGATCACAGCATCCGCCGCAATGATCTCCCCTTCTTCAATGCGCATCAGGTCATTCAGAACAACATCTTCCATGCTGATGCTTTCTTCTTTGCCGTTGCGGATCACCGTCACCATCGACTGCGAAAGTTTGTTGAGGGCCTTGACGGCGTTTCGACTTCGATATTCCTGAAAGATGGAAATGCCGGCCACTATAAATATGGAAACGAGCATAATGATCCCTTCTTCAATATCTCCGGCGAAGAAATAAACGATACAGGCGGCCAACAAGAGAATGAACATCGGCTCCAGTACAATTTCTTTCAGCACATTCAGCAGTACACGGTCCTGTTTCAACGACAGGGCATTGGAACCATGCGCCACTTTACTTTGCAGAACTTCCTCGGAGCTCAGTCCTTGCTCGGGAAGATCCGATGCATGATGCGTATTGGACATAGACCCAGGATGTTTTATTTTGGTGTGATGAATGAAGGTATTACGGTTTTGAAGAACCTGATCAATCAAATATACCCCATATCCTCGGAGGCAATGGAAGAGATGTGTTCCATCTGGACACCTTTCCATGCGGGCAGGAAGGAATTGATCTCCAGGTCTGGCGAGACGGAGCGATACATCTATGTTGTACTCGATGGCGTACAAAGGGTTTATTATAGCGATGAGCAAGACCGGGAAGCAACGATTCTTTTTACCTACTCACCATCATTTGGTGGTGTGTTGGATTCGTTTTTATTACAGAATTGGTATTTACCAAGATTTGTCTTGTAAAACTTGCGGATTTTTACTCCATCAAACACATTGTATGGCAGCCATTACAGCAAGGGAATTATTGAACAGACTGGAGCAACAAACGGAAGGTCATATCCAAACGGCGATCAGCTTATGGCAGAATATGGATGATGCACAACTGCTGGCTCCGGCACGTGATTCTGGCTGGAGCATAGCACAGTGCCTGGAGCATCTGAATGGATACGGGCACTATTACTACCATGTGATTCGCCAGGCCATGGCGCGCCGTAATGATGTGGCAGAAATGTACAAACCCACCTGGTTGGGTAATTACTTTACTAAGATGCTGGATCCGGATTCTGGCGAACGCAAGATCAAGACCTTTGCCAAAAACAACCCACCGGTTGCTCTTAATGCACGCGCCGTAGTGGCGGAGTTCGTCCGACAGCAGGAGGACCTGTTGACTTTGTTGCGCGAAGCAAAGCACAAGAACCTGAATGCCATCAAGATTCCCACTACCTTGTCGAAATGGATCCGCATGAACCTTGGCGATACCTTCCGCTTCCTGATTGCGCACAATGAGCGGCATATCCGCCAGGCGAAAAGAGTTACGACTTAGCCCAGACTTTTTCCAATAGTTTCTTCGTAGCGGCAATGCCTTCTGTTGCGGGCATATGGCCGGCTTCGGGGTTGAACAGGTTCATGATACTTCCTTCGTATTCAATACCCACATAACCTTTGAATCCGGCTTCCCGGATGATGCGGAACATTTTGTAAAAATCGATCTCTGTTTCATCCCCCGCGGCATTGAACTTGTGTGATTTTGCACTGATCCCTTTTGCATGGGGCATCATTTTTTTCACGCCTTCATATTTATCGTATTCGCGCATGCATTTGGTATCCATGATCCCTTTGATGCCGGGTGCAGTGGGCTTTGAACGCTGCGCGCAAAAATTACCGAAGTCGGGCAGCAAACCCGCATTCGGCATATTCACGGCCTTGATCACACCCAACAGCCAATCAACATCTGTTGAATTTCCGAAGTGATTTTCAACGATCACATCCATATTTTGTTTCGCTGCATATTCCAGCAATGCACGGTACCCTTCTGCGGCTGTTTTTGCAGCTTCTGCGGGTGAGTCATCAGGAGCGCCGGAAATGGCACGGGCTGTGTCGCCCAGGTTCACGCGGATCTTTGAGCAGCCAAGGTATTTTGCCGCATCCACCCAGGCATAGTGCGACTCAACGGCTTTCTTTCTTTTCTGTGCATCAAGGTCTGCAAGATTCTCACCATCCACCATGATCAGGTGATTTTTCATGCCGAGGTCATCGGTCCTTTGTTTCAATTCCTTGAGGTAAGCAGGATCTGTATGCTTGTTGTTAAAGAAGCCTGACACATATTCCAGCACATTGATCTGGTGATCGTTTTTGGCTTTAGCCGGAAATTCCATGTTCGTCATTTTCCCGCCATAGAGTTCACCGGCATAGGAGAATTCCGCCAGGGAAAGTTCAAATGGCGACGCGTTACCCAGGGCAAACCCTGCGGCAGGTCCGGCGAGTGTGCCCAGTGCTAAAGCGGAAGTCTGCCGAATAAATTGTCTTCTTTGCATTTCAGTAAGCGTAAGTTGTTATATTTTTTCTTCGAAGGCTCAAGCCACTTTTGGTTCCATTGTGTTTGCCATTCTCGATCACCATTTGTCCGTTGACGATCACATAGAGAATGCCCTTTGAAAATTGATGTGGCTGTTCAAAAGTAGCGGCATCGGTTATCGTGTTTTCATCGAACAAAACAAGATCGGCTGCCATGCCTTCCAGGATCAGACCGCGTTTGACGAGATTGAATTTCTGGGCAGGAAGGGAAGTCATCCTACGAATCGCTTCTTCCAGACTGAGCACATTCAGCTCACGCACATATCTTCCCAACACACGTGCGTTGGTACCATAGGTTCTGGGATGTGGGACGCCTTTC
Source organism: Chitinophagaceae bacterium (assembly GCA_040375175.1). GTDB lineage: Bacteria > Bacteroidota > Bacteroidia > Chitinophagales > Chitinophagaceae > Pollutibacter. The sequence goes on along the minus strand of JBEISY010000003.1, from coordinate 1,053 downwards.
CCATTGGACACGCCGCCATCTGCTGCCGGCATATTAAAGGGGTATTGCATGAAGTATTTCACATCGTCCTCATTCATCGTGTGATACACCATCTGCGCATTGCTTTTTTCCAGCATGTCGAGAATGGTTTCCGCTTCGTTGGATAAATTGCTTTTTCTGCCGCGCATCTTGTTGATCTCTGCAATATTTTTTCCGTTCAGGCTGCTGTCTGCAGAGTAGTTGGCCACTACGGCAAAGGCGAAACTCTTCATCTTGCCTTCTTCTTTATTGTCTTTCATTTCTTTCACGATCCTGCTGCGCGTAGCCTTGTCCTTGATACGCACACGCAAGGAATCAAGCCCGCCATCCAGCGCCCAGTCGGGCACCTGTGTAGCCAGGTTGGTGGAAGAAGCGGTGTAAGGATATTGATCGATGGTGATGTCCAGTCCCTGCGCACGCGCGGCTTTCACCATGTTCAGGGTTGTGGTTGATTTGCCCCAGTTGGCTTTGCCGGATACTTTAAAGTGTGAGATCTGCACAGGGATATTCGCTTGCTTGCCGATGTTGATTGCTTCATCAATGGCCTCCGTTACCTTAAGGCCTTCATTGCGCATATGTGTGGCATATACACCACCATATTGTCTGGCGAGCATAGCAAGCAAAACCACTTCATCGGTGTTGGAATACATGCCAGGTAAGTAGATAAGTCCGGTTGAAAGGCCCACTGCACCATCCGTCATGGCTTTGTTCATTAGGGTACCCATGGCCGTTAGGTCCTCTTTGGATGCCAGCTTGTTAGCGAGTCCCATACCCAACCTGCGGATGGTGTTATGGCCGGCAAGGGTTGCGATGTTGATGGAAGTCTTCATGCTATCTATCTTGCGGAAGAACTCGCCGATATCGTCAAAGGAGTTTCCGCAATTGCCGGTGACAACGGTAGTGACACCATCGTAGATATAGTTGTCTGCTGTTGGCCGTTCAAAGATCCCTGATTCTATATGTGCATGTACATCGATAAAGCCAGGTGAAAGCATCAATCCTTTTGCATCGAGGGTTTTCATGGCAGCCACACTG